>JBCCVK010000161.1:0-5912 GCA_039195495.1 Pseudomonadota bacterium | reverse complement strand
GGCGAATTCCGCCTCCGAGGCCGGTTTGCCATATCGTGCGGCATAGGCGTTGCCGGCGTAAAGCTCGACGGACTGGCGCATGAAGGCTTGAACGACATTATCGGGTTCCCGTGGAACCGCCCCGGCACGGATCGCGATATGCGCCTCGCCATATTCCAGACGAAACAGACGGCTATCGGTCAGCAGCCTGACCGTCACTTGGGGATGATCCGACTGAAATCGTGCCAGAACCGGGGCCAAAAGCGGCGACATCATCGAAAGAGAGGTGACGATCAGATCGCCGGTCACGGTATTGCCGCGCCCCTTGATGCGGCTTGAAAGCTGGCTGAACTGATCCTGGGTCGTATGTGCCACCTGCAGCAGATCCTGTCCCGCCTCGGTCGCCGTATATCCGCGGGCGTGACGTTGAAACAGCTTCGCACCCAATCGCGCCTCCAAGGCATCGACATGCCGGATCACGGTGGCATGATGCACGCCCAAGGCTTCGGCGGCGGCCGATACGGTCCCCAATTTCGCGACATGAAACGCGGTTCTGATTTCGTTCCAGTCGTCGATCGCCATGGGGGGTGTCCTTTCGTCCTTGAAGTGCCGAACAGATAATCACCGGCCTTCCGCAATCCAATTCTCATCGCGGGCGTGACTTTCGATCGTGCCGTGATCATGACCGGCCGCGCAAAATTCTTCCGGATCGATTCCGGGACGGCTTGCCGGATCTCGTGAAGGAAACCGTCGAGACGACGATCGCCCGCTTTTCCTTTTCTTTCAGGCACGGTCAGGCACCGCGCGTTCCGGCTTGACTTCGCGCCTGCGACGCATTACGCCCCCTCTCGTTCCGGAAGTCCGCCATGCTTCCGGTCCCCGCGGTCGCGGGGATCGCCGTCCACCAGCGAGTTTCGCCCGTGGGCGCATTTGGCGTTCGAGTGATCCGAACTTATCTTCGGATCGGATTGCAGCGGACGAAAGAGGCCATGCCGTGTTTGAAAATCTGTCGGAGCGCCTGTCCAGCGTTCTCAACCGCCTGACCAAACAGGGCACTCTGTCCGAAGAGGATGTCAAGATCGCGCTGCGCGAAGTGCGCGTGGCCCTGCTGGAAGCCGATGTTTCGCTACCGGTTGCCCGCGATTTCATCAAGGCCGTTCAAGGAAAGGCCACGGGTCAGGCCGTTACCAAATCCGTCACTCCCGGCCAGCAGGTCGTCAAAATCGTCCATGACGAATTGATCCGTGTGCTGGCGGGCGACACCGACGATCCTGGCGAGTTGAAGATCGACAGCCCGCCCGCCCCGCTTCTGATGGTTGGCCTTCAAGGTTCGGGCAAGACCACCACCACCGCCAAGCTCGCCAAGCGGCTGACCCAGAAGAACGGCAAACGTGTCTTGATGGCCTCGCTCGACGTCAATCGCCCCGCGGCCATGGAACAGCTGGCGATCCTCGGCCTGCAGATCGGTGTCGACACCGTGCCCATCGTGGCAGGTCAAAAACCCGTCGATATCGCCAAGCGTGCCGGGCAGCAGGCCGCTTTGGGCGGTTATGACGCGTATATCCTGGATACCGCGGGGCGCTTACATATCGACGACGTTCTGATGGACGAGGTGCAGACGATCAGGGATCTCGCCCGTCCCCGCGAAACGCTGCTGGTCGTCGATGGCCTGACCGGCCAGGACGCGGTAAACGTGGCGGAGGAATTCAACGACAAGATCGGCATCTCTGGCGTCATCCTGACCCGCATGGATGGCGACGGACGCGGCGGCGCCGCCTTGTCCATGCGTGCGGCGACCGGCAAGCCGATCAAGTTCGTGGGTCTTGGCGAAAAGATGGACGCGCTGGAAACCTTCGAGCCCACGCGCGTCGCGGGCCGGATCCTGGGCATGGGCGACATCGTTGCATTGGTCGAGAAGGCGCAGGAGACCATCGAGGCCGAGCAGGCCGAACGGACGATGAAACGCCTTCAGAAGGGGCGGTTCAATATGAACGACCTGAAAATGCAACTCGAGCAGATGATCAAGATGGGGGGTATGGAAAGCGTCATGGGCCTCATGCCCGGCATGAACAAGATGGCCAAACAGGTGCGCCAGGCGGGTTTCGACGACAAGACGCTGAAACGTCAGATCGCCCTCATCGACTCGATGACCAAACGCGAGCGCGCCAATCCGCAGATCCTGCAAGCCAGCCGTAAGAAGCGTATCTCTGCCGGTGCGGGCATGGAGGTGTCCGATCTCAACCGGCTTCTCAAGACGCACCGGCAAATGGCGGACATGATGCGGAAGATGGGCAAAGGCGGACTTTTGAAGCAAGCCATGCATGGTGCATTCGGCAAGGGCGACCTCCCATCCCAGGCCGAGCTTCAGGCGCTTCAGGCACAGACGGCAAAGGGCATGCCAGGCGGATTGCCGCCGAATTTCCCCGGCCTGGGCAGCGGTCTGCCGCCGGAGCTCGGCCGCTTCGGGAAAAAGAAATGACGGGCGAGCCCATCTTCGCGGCGATGGCCCCGATCCCTCCCGTACTGGAAACCGGGATCGGCCGCTGCCGTCGAGCGGCGACGCTATTGCCGCCCCCCGCGGGTCATCTCGACGAATTCCCAAACCGTGCAGAACGGATCGAAATTCAAGGCCAAGGCAGAACGGCATGAGACTTCACCCTCACGAAACGCCTCCCGCCGGTCCCGTCAGGGCCCTGGCAGGCCGTATCGCCGCTCAAATTCCGACGCTCGCAATCGAAGATCTGATGCTGCGCGCGCCGCGCGCCGAGGACTTTCACGCCTATGCCGAGATCGTATGTTCCGACCGCGGGAACTTCGTCGGCGGCCCCCTGTCCCGGGAAGAAGCCTGGACCGACTTCGCCCTGATGACCGCAACCTGGGTGCGGCGCGGGCATGGCGTCTGGACGGTGACGCGCGATGGCGAAATTCTCGGTTTCGTTCTTGTCGGTTTCGAGCCCGGCGATCGGGAGCCGGAACTTGGCTTTCTGTTCCGTATCGCGGCCGAAGGCACCGGGGCGGCATGCAAGGCTGCGCGCGCCGCGCGTGATTTCGCGGCCGCACACGAACTGCCCAGTCTGGTGAGCTACATCGACCCGAACAACACGCGCGCGCAGGCGCTTGCCCGTCGCCTGCACGCGACGCGTGACGAAGCGGCCGAGACGGCGCTGGATGGAAACGAACAGATCTGGCGTCATTCGGTTTCGGAAAACGCATGACCGTCCCAACGCTGACCACGGATCGCCTAACGCTACGCGCCCATCGTATCGAGGACTTTCCGGCCTATGCCCTGCTCTGGGCGTCGGACGAGGCGCGTTTCATGGGCGGACCGCTAAACCGCGATGGGGCATGGGGGATGTTCTGCACCGACGTGGCGGGATGGTCGCTTCACGGTTTCGGCGCCTGGGCCGTCGAACGCAGCGTAGACGGCAGGACCATCGGTCAGGTCGGATTGAACGCGCCGCCGTCTTTTCCCGAACGCGAATTGGGCTGGCTCGTCTATCCTGACTATCGTGGCCGTGGATATGGTTGCGAAGCGGCCTGTGCCGCTCGTGGTTTCGCCTGGCGCACCCTTGGTTGGACCACGGTCGTCAGTTATGTCGATCCGCAAAACGCAGCCTCGATTCGGCTGGCCAAGCGACTGGGCGCGGCGCTTGATCCGGATGCGGCACGACCGGAGCCATCCACCCTCGTCTTTCGCCACCCCAGCCCGGAGGCTCTTCGATGACCGATACCGCAAACCAGGCCGCCAGGATTTTGAAAGACCATCGCGCCAGCATCGATCGGCTTGACGCGATCCTGGTCTACACTCTGGGCGAGCGGTTCAAACACACGCAAGCCGTCGGCCGATTGAAGGCGGAGCATGGTCTGCCACCGTCGGACCCCGATCGCGAGGCGAAACAGATCGCGCGTCTCGAGGATTTGGCCCAGCGTGCCGACCTCGACCCCGACTTCGCCAGGAAATTCCTGAATTTCATCATCGAGGAAGTCGTCCGGCACCACAAACGACACCAACCTTAGGGTGGTTTCACCCCGATCATCACATCCATCGCTCAAAGGAGAAACCAATGGCAATGAAAATCCGTCTGGCCCGCAGAGGCTCGAAAAAACGACCGTTCTACTCGATCGTGGCCTCCGATTCACGCATGCCTCGCGACGGCCGCTTCATCGAAAAACTGGGCACTTACAATCCGCTCTTGCCGAAAGACAGCGAAGATCGGGTCAAGGTGAACCAGGCGCGTGTTCAATATTGGCTGAACGAAGGCGCGCAGCCGACCGATCGCGTGTCGCGTTTTTTGGAAGCCGCCAACATCATCGAGAAGAAAAAGCGCGACAACCCCCAAAAGGGGAAGCCGGGAAAGAAAGCTCAGGAACGCGCGGAAGAGAAAGCCGCCAATGCCGCGGCCGAGGAATAAGAGGGGCGCGCCAACGTCCATGGCGGGAACGGACATCGGGAACAGCTTTGAAGAAGAATGTCCATTTCCCGCTTTCCCGCATAATCGGCAAACCGCATGCGCGCTTGCCGCGGCGGCGAGGGCCGGTCGGGAATTGCGAAGTCGAGAGCAAAAGCCGTGACCAAAGACAGGATCTGCGTGGGTGCGATCGCCGGCGCATTCGGCGTTCACGGCGAGGTGCGGTTGAAGTCCTTCTGCGTCGAACCCGAGGCCATTTTCGCTTATTCTCCCCTGACCGACGAAAAAGGTGAAACCGAGTACACGCCGAAAATCACGCGCGTGCTCAAGAATGGCTTCGCGGCCCGTCTTTCAGGCATACATGGCCGGGAACAGGCCGAGGCGCTCAAGGGTTTGCGTCTTTACACGTATCGGGATCGGTTGCCGGCGCTGCCGGACGACGAATTCTATCACGCCGATCTGATCGGGCTGGACGTGCTGGACACCGGTGGAACCTTGCTGGGAAAGGTGACTGCGGTCTTGAACCATGGGGCGGGCGATCTGCTCGAGGTGCGCGCGCCAAATACCGACGACGCAACATTGCTGTTGCCTTTCACGCAGGAAATCGTGCCCGTCCTGGATCTCGGCGCCGGACGCCTCATTGCCGATCCCCCGGAAGATTTCGCCGACTAGGCCGCGGCCAAACAGGGGCCGCCCCAGGCTTCAACGCCTCGGCCCTTCTATCTGACCACGTGCACGGAACATTTCGAGTGGCGGACCACGCGGGCCGCATTCGGCCCAAGCAGGTAATCCGCCAAATCCGGCGTATGCGCCCCGATCACGATAAGGTCGCTGCCCGCGACCTTCGCCGTCTTCAGAATCTCCTCGTAAGCCTTGCCGGTGGAGACGATCGCCCGAACGACTTTGGCGCGGTCTTTTCCAAGAACGTCGGCCACCATCGCATGCAGGCGGTCACTGGTCTCTTGCACCGCCCGGTCGTGATGGCTTTTTTCAAAGAACGTGCTGACCACGCTCATGCCGAAATCGGGCACGACGGTGATGACATCCAGTTGAGCGTCTTCCAGATCGGCCAGGCGGGCGGCCTGTTGCAGCACGTTTTCATCGACGCCGGGATCACTGACATCCACAGCGCACAGGACCGACTTGCTCATGCCGCAACCTCCTCTGTCCGGGTTGACCGGCCGCGCTGCATGAGGGCGACAAGGCCCAAAAGCAGCAACGCCGGGATGAAGATCAGTTCCTTGGGAAGCTGGCTGGAAGGCGCTTGAACCGAAGAAACGATTACGGGCGTGTCGGCATAAAAGTCAAAGCCTTGCAGTTTTGTGGAAAACGGCGTGCCGAAAGGTGGCTCCTCCAGGAGAATCCGATCGCCTTCGGATCCGAGCAGAAGACCGAAACTTTCGAGACGATCGGCGCCCGTTCCGCCCTCGGGCACGGACAGAACCAACGTCGTATCCTTGATCTCGCCCGTGTCGAAATCGGGTCCGGTGACCGTGACCCGCAACTCGCCGGCGGCCGGCGCTG
>JBCCVK010000160.1:0-5943 GCA_039195495.1 Pseudomonadota bacterium | reverse complement strand
TTTTGGCTCAGGTCGACAGCTCGGTTGGTGGAAAGACCGGGATCAATGCTGCGCAGGGCAAGAATCTGATCGGCGCGTTTCATCAACCCTCGCTGGTGCTGGCGGATGTCGGGGTTCTGGATACATTGCCCGCCCGGGATTTTCTGGCCGGCTACGGTGAAGTGGTCAAATACGGGTTGATGGGGGATGCGGCGTTCTTCGGCTGGCTGGAGGAATGCGGCTTGGCGCTGATCGAGGGGGATCTCGCCGCGCGCATCACGGCAGTCAAGCGGTCATGCGAGATAAAAGCCGGAATCGTTGCACGCGACGAGACCGAACGGGGAGAGAGGGCCCTTCTCAATCTGGGCCACACATTCTGTCATGCGTTGGAGGCCGCGACAGGGTATTCGAACCGTTTGCTCCATGGCGAGGGTGTTGCGATTGGCTGCGCCCTGGCTTTCGAACTGTCGTCCCGGATGGGTTTTTGCGCACAGGAAGACCCCAGCCGTTTGCGCGCGCATTTCAAAGCGATGGGCATGAAGACCGATCCGACCGACATATCCGGCGCTCTTCCCGAGCCGGAAGCATTGTTGGAATTGATGGGGCAGGATAAGAAAGTGGTCGGCGGCCGGCTTCGTTTCATTCTCGTTCACGGGATCGGGCGGGCTTTCGCGACATTCGAGGTGCCCCGCGACGTGGTCTTGTCCGTGCTGGCGGATACATGCGAGGCCCGTGACCGGTATAGGGCGGGCGTGTCGTGACGGACGGGGACATGCCCCTTCGGCGGGTGCGAATGACGCCCTAATGGAAATCCGCCCTAGAACGGGATTTCGTCATCGATGTCGCCGGAGGCGGAGGTATCAGACGACGGGCCGGGGGCGGTATATCCCCGCTGATCCCCGCTGGAGGCGCCGCCACGGCTGTCGAGCAGTGTCAACTCGCCGCGATAAGGCCGCAACACCACCTCGGTCGTGTAGCGGTCCTGACCGGACTGGTCTTGCCACTTGCGGGTTTCGAGCTGACCTTCGATGTAAATCTTGGAACCTTTGCGTAAATATTGCTCCGCGATACGTGCCAGCGGTTCCGAGAAAATGGCCACGGAATGCCATTCGGTGCGTTCCCGCCGTTCGCCCGTATTTCTGTCTTTCCAGTTTTCGGACGTCGCGATACGCAGATTGCACACCTTGCCGCCGTTTTGAAACGTGCGTATCTCGGGGTCGCGACCCAGATTACCGACGAGAATTACCTTGTTCACTGATCCGGCCATGTGGACCCTTCTTCGAATCTGATCTTTGCAGTCATGGACGTTAATTGGTGAAAGAAGGATTAAAAAGCGGATTTCCCATCTTTTGTGGGCTGGTGGTGGAAGAAGTTTGCCCCTATATCTCGTGGCGAAGGGGACCCTATGCGATTTAAGTGTGTCTTGCTGGGTTTGGCGATGTCGTTGCCCGCTGCGCTGCCGATGGCGGCCGATACGGCCGCGCCATCGTATTCGCGAGCCGAAGTCTTCAACGCGCAGACGGGGATTCTGGATACGCGTCTGGCGCGGCAATACGCCAATTCCGTGAGGCTGCAACCGAAATCGGCCAGCGGGTCCGAGACCTTGCCGCGTTATGTCGGCGAATACCGCGGCCGCTACGTGACGATGGCGCGTGAGGTGGCGCGCCGGCAGGGTGTGCCCGAAGATCTGTTTTTGCGCCTGATACAGCAAGAAAGCAACTGGAACCCGAAAGCCCGTTCGCGCAAGGGTGCCATCGGATTGGCGCAATTGATGCCCGCCACCGCGCGCAATCTGGGTGTGGACCCTCATAATCCGCGCTCAAATCTTGAAGGTGGGGCGCGTTACCTGCGTGCCCAATACGAAGCGTTCCGGACGTGGCGTTTGGCCTTGGCCGCCTATAACGCGGGACCCCGGGCGGTCGAGAGGCATGGCGGCATCCCGCCGTTTCGCGAAACGAAGGATTACGTGCGCAAGATCCTCGGCAAGTCGTAATTCCACTTCATCGATTTCAGAAGCGCCGTTCACGGCGAGGGAACGGCCGCGGTGGTGGTTGAACGGATGAGACGCCCGGAAGGAAAGCCGCGCGGTCCTTTTGCATCATTCCGCGGCGATTTTGATGACGGGTTCCATGCGTGAAAGCATGTCCAGTGTCAGGTGGCACTTGATCTGGTGTCCGTTGGCCAATTGCTGGACCGGTGGCGTTTCTTTCTCGCAGAGTCCGTCCGCCACTTCGGATTTCCAGCGGCAACGGGTCTGGAACGGACATCCGGGGGGGGGATTCATCGCGGAGGGAATGTCGCCTTCCAGCACGATGTGCCGTTTTGCGACCTTCGTGTCCGCGATTGGAACCGCGCTGAGCAGGGCCTCGGTATAAGGATGATAGGGGGGGGCGAAGACCTGATCGGTCGTGCCCAACTCTACCACATGGCCGAGATACATGACCATGACCCGATCGGACAGATAGCGGACGATGCTGAGGTCGTGACTGATGAAGAGAAGTGTGGTTTTCTCCTCCCGCTGAATTTCCATCAACAGATCCGTCACCGCCGCCTGAACCGACACGTCGAGCGCCGAGACGGGTTCGTCCGCGACCACGATCCGCGCCCCGCCGGCGAAGGCGCGCGCGATGCCCACCCGCTGCTTTTGGCCGCCGGACAATTGTCGCGGCATGCGTTCGGCGAAGGCGCGGGGCAGTTTCACCAGATCCAGAAGCTCCATCATCCGCTGGTGCCGTTCCGTATCGTTCTCGCCGATACCGAAGATCTCCAACGCTCGCATGATTTGCCGCCCTACGGTCATCGAAGGGTTCAACGTGTCGAACGGGTTCTGAAAAACCATTTGCACCGACGACACCGTGCCGGTGTCGCGGTTTTCGATCGGTATGTCCTGGATCGCTCTGTCTTTGAGAAGAATGCGCCCCTCGGTCGCCGTTTCCAGGCCCATCAGCACCTTGGCGAAAGTCGATTTGCCGCAGCCCGATTCGCCGACGATCGCGAGAGTTTCCGATTCCCGCGCTTCGAAACTCAGGGTCTCGTTGGCCTTGACCACCTTTCTTGCGCCACCACCGAAAAGAGAATTGGCGGCCACTTCGTAATACTTCTTTAGGTTGTCCATCTTCAGAACGACATCGCCGACCTGCGCCTTTTCCTTCTCGTCGCTTTCGATGATGCCCGCGTTCCAGTCGATTTCGCGAACACGCGCGCAACGCGTATGATGCCGGTCGTTGCCTTCGACCGCGATCATCGGAATATCCTGCGCGTCGCAGCGGCCATGCTCGAAATAGCTGCAGCGGGGACCGAAGTTGCAGCCGGGCGGACGCTCGTGCGGCAGGGGAAAGTTACCCGGAATCGCCACCAGCGGCCGGGTATTCTTGTCGGCTCCAGGCAGCGGGATCGAGCGGAAGAGCGCTTGTGTATAAGGATGGCGCATGCGGTCGAATACATCCTCGACCGACCCCCGCTCGACCGCTTCGCCGGAATACATCACGCAAAGTCGGTCACAGGTTTCCAGCACCAGCCCCAGATTATGGCTGATGAACAGCATCGACGTGCCATATTTCTTGCCAAGATCCTTCACCAGTTCGACCACGGCGGCCTCGACCGTGACGTCAAGGGCGGTGGTGGGTTCGTCGAGGATCAACAGCGAAGGTTTCGACATCAGGGCCATCGCGATCACGATCCGCTGCTGCTGGCCGCCCGACAATTGATGGGGAAAGCTGTTCAGCATCCGCTTGGGGTCGGGCAACTTCACGTCGGTGACCACCTCCAGCGCCCGGTCGTAGGCTTCTTTCTCGCCAATTCCTTCGTGGATCCTGGGCACTTCCATCAACTGCCTGCCGATCTTCATGGCCGGGTTCAGCGATGCCATCGGTTCTTGATAGATCATTGCGATTTCCGAGCCGCGGATATCGCGCAATTCTTCTTCGCTCAATGTGTTCAGGTCACGGCCCTTGAATTTGATCGATCCGCCGACGATCCTGCCGTTCACGCCCAGATCCTGCATGACACCCAACGCCACGGTGGATTTGCCACAGCCGGATTCACCCACGAGGCCCAGCGCCTCGCCCGGCCGCACGGTGCACGAGAAATCCATTACCGCGGGGATTTCCCTGAGCCGGGTGAAAAAGGAGATCGAAAGTTTGTCGATCTCAAGGATCGGGCCGTCATAGTCCCATTTCGCCATTTCAGCCCCCTATGCTCGGTATCGCCGCGGCCGCGAACGTAAATGCGCAAGTCCCCGAGAACGCGACGGCCGATCCGTTCCGAAACGCCGATGATCCCTCCAGCCGCCGGTATTCTGCCTGTCCGGCATCGTCCCATGACGTGGCAAGGGCGTTCTGCGTCGATCTCGCGCTTGCGCCGCGCAACCGAGGGGCTGAGACGGAAAGGGCAGGCGGGAGAGCTGAAATCATCATGGGCCGGGTCATTGGTTTAGTCCTTCAGGCTTTCCTCGCGCAGGCCGTCGGCCAGCAGGTTCAGACCCAGCACCAGGCTGATCAGCGCCAGTGCGGGCACGATGGCGGGATGCGGGTAGATCGATATCAGACGGCGACCGGCATTGATCGTCGATCCCCAGTCCGGGCTTTCTGGCGGCAGGCCAAGGCCGAAGAAACCCAAGGTGCCGAGAAGGATCGTCGTATAGCCGATGCGCAGGCAGAAATCGACGATCAGCGGTCCGCGCGCGTTGGGCAGAATTTCCCAAAGCATGATGTACCATGGACCTTCGCCCCGCGTCTGGGCGGCCGCGACGTAGTCTCGGGTCTTGATGTCCAATGTCAGGCCGCGCACGATCCGGAACATCGTAGGAGCCGAGACGAAAACGACCGACACGAACACGATCAGGATGCCGCCGGATATGTCAAACAAATCCAGAATATTTGGCAGGAACCATACCGGGGTGCCGTTTTGCGAGATCAGCGAAACATACAACCATCCTCCGATGAGGATCGTGATCCCGATATAGAGAATTTGTTTGGCGGGTTGCGTGAAAAAACGCGCGTTGAACAGCACCACCAGAAAGATGATCGGGAACAGAAACAGAACCATCGCCATGTAGGTTGGCAGACCCGTCTCCACGATCTCGGGCGTGACCAGCAGGTAGAAGAGCAGGATCACGGGAAAGGCGAGGATCAGATTCGCGGCGAAGGAGATCAGCGTGTCCAGCCGTCCACCGTAATAGCCCGACGGCAGCCCCAGCGTGACCCCCACCATGAAGGCAAAGAGCGTGGCCAGCGGTGCGATCGATATTACGGTAAGGGATCCTTTGACCATCCGGCTGAAGACGTCACGCGCCAGATTGTCGCCGCCCAGCAGATAATAGGGATAAGCGTCATCGGCGCCCATGGCGCTTATCGGTGCGCCCGGCAGCTTGTTTTTCATGCCCGAGACCTGCGTCAGCGGGTCATGGGTGGCGATCATGTCCATATAGGCGAAAAGCGCCGTAAAGACCCAGAACATGACCAGCGCAAGGCCGATCGCGCCGATATTGCTGTCGAAGAGTTTTCCGTAAAGTCCAAGACTGCGTTTGTAGCGGATCGATACCGCAAAGAAGATGACGAGAGCAATCCAGACGGGGACGAATTGTATGAAGATGCGCCCGATGATCTCGAGCCAGCCGAGTGGTTCCATTGTGACGGCTCCTTACGAGATGCGGATGCGGGGGTTTAGGAAGGCATAGCCGATATCGGAAATCAGCTGAGTGATCAAAACCACGACCACGGCCACGACCGAACAAGCCAGCAGCATCTCGATGTCGTTGTTCGAAGCGGCTTGGACCAGGGTCCAGCCGAAACCCTTGTAATTGAACAGCGTCTCGACGATCACGACACCGTTCAGAAGCCATGGAAATTGCAGCATGATGACGGTGAACGGTGCGATCAACGCGTTTCTGAGCGCATGTTTGACCACGATGTTGCGGAAACTGACCCCCTTGAGCCGGGCGGTGCGGATGTATTGTGCCGTCAT
>JBCCVK010000159.1:0-5969 GCA_039195495.1 Pseudomonadota bacterium | reverse complement strand
GCACAGGCCGACACGCCGAACCCCTTGAACGCGGTTTCCGAAGGAAGGCCCAGCCATTTGGCGCGTGCGCCCGTGGCCAGAATCACCGCGTCGCACGTATATGTCGTGCCGCTGTCGCCGATGGCGACGAAGGGGCGCTTGGACAGGTCGAGATCGGTGATGATGTCACCGATGATCTCGGTGCCCATTGCGCGGGCATGGGCCTCCATGTTGACCATAAGCTCGGGACCTTGAATCTCGGTCTCGCCCGGCCAGTTCTCGACCTCGGTCGTCGTGGTCAATTGACCGCCGGGCTCGATGCCTTGGATCAGGATCGGTTTCAGCATCGCGCGACTCGCATAGACGCCTGCCGTGTAACCTGCGGGACCTGAACCGATGATCAGCACCTTGGTATGACGCGTCGTCCCCATATCGCCTCCGTATTTTCGTTCTCGCACGATCTGGAGGATATGGGGCCAAGATGCAAGATGCGGGCGATTGCGCGTATATTTGTATTTCCGTGATGGCCGATGCACGGATATGTTATCCGAACTCCCCGCGTGTCTTGAAATATTATTGCGCAGGAAGGGGGAAATACTTAAATCAATAAAATGCGAGTGCCGACCGACTCGAAAAGGAGAGCGCATGCCGGGCCCTAAGCTTGATCCGATTGACAGGATGATCTTGGCCGAGTTGCAGGCGGATGGACGTATGACAAATGTCGAACTGGCCAAGCGCGTGGGTATTTCCGCCCCGCCGTGTCTGCGCCGCGTCCGCACCTTGGAGGAGGCGGGTTTGATCCGCGGATACCACGCGGATGTGGATGCCCGGGAACTCGGTTTCGAGGTTCAGGTTTTTGCGATGGTCGGTCTGAACAGCCAGGCCGAGACCGATCTCAGCGCATTCGAGGAACAGTGCCGAAATTGGCCTCTGGTTCGCGAATGCCATATGCTGAACGGCGAGATCGACTTCATCCTGAAATGCGTCGCGCCCGATCTGCCCACCTTCCAGAATTTTCTGACCGACCGTCTGACCACGGCCAGAAATGTGGCCAGCGTCAAAACGTCTCTCGTCATTCGCGGCACCAAGGACGAACCCGGCATCCCCTTCGACGTGCTTGCGGCGCGCTGGGAAGAGACAGCCTGACAGCCGTCTCAGGCGGCCTGCGCGGCAGCGCCGCCGGACTGCCGCGACCAGGGCATCATCGGAACCGGCGCCTGCGCTTCCTTCAAAATCCGTTCAAGCCAACGCTGTTGTGACATGATATGCCCCATTTGTCTTATTTGATGCCCGCTCAGGACCCGGAGACCATATCCGGGTATGTTCCGACACTCGGTAATCTGTCCCAGGAATAAGGCGCCGGCGTGGCGCCGGGATGGGCATTCTGTGTATTTTGCGGGAATCGATCGTCTCGAAAAACCGTTGATGCCTGAAGCTTCCGCTTGTTCGGGAGTGAAGTCGCCATCCGGATTTTCTCGATCGGAAACGGCGTTTGCACCGATGATCCGCAAATGGCGGGTTAAAGGCGAATGGCAGAGATAAGACGCCCATAGTCCGCTTCCTTGCGGTGCAAGCTGCGCCGATGGGAAAAAAACGCTTCCGCATCGCAATAAGTGCAGTGCCGTGTCCATTCCGCATGCCCCACTCCGGCGGCGCGTAGCCTGTCCAATCCATAAGCCGGCAGATCGAAATGCATGCGATCCCCCCGACCGTCGATGAAGAAACGGGCATTGTCCGGATCGTCGGCCAGAAATATGTCCATGAATTCCGGACCGACCTCGTAGGCGCGCTGACTGATCGACGGGCCGATCACCGCGACGATCCGCTCGCGGCGGGCGCCAAGCGCCTCCATCGCTCCGACCGTCGCCTCCAATATGCCCGCCCGCGTCCCTTTCCAGCCGGCATGCGCGCCGCCGATCACGCCCGCCTTGGCATCGGCAAAAAGGACGGGCTGGCAATCCGCCGTCAAGATGGCAAGGGCCAGTCCCGGGATCTTGGTCACCATGGCGTCGGCCGTCTCGTCCGTCCCGTCCAGCGGTTTTGCGATCGTGACGACGTCGGCGGAGTGGACTTGCCGGACCGAGATCAACCGTTCGGCGGGCACCGATAGGGTTCTGGCCACCCGGGCGCGGTTCATCGCAACGGTTTCCGTCTGATCCGAGGACCCATAGCCGCAATTCAGTCCTTTGAAGATACCGGACGATGCGCCGCCTTTGCGCGTGAAAAAGCCGTGGGACACGTGTCTCAGTCCCTCGTGCTTCAGTATTTGGAGGGTCATCGCGAAAATCCCGGCGGCAGGGAGGAGGTGGTGGGATGAAACGCGATCATCTTGAACAAATCTCCCATTTCGTCCGGATGCGTCAAGCGGCGATGCGCGGCAATGTGATCCGCCAAGGCTTGACCGGTAAGATTTTGCGCCAAATGCCGCGCCCGCGAGACGATGCCGAGCCGTTCCAGGAAAACGCCCTGTGTCGTCATCGGCGCCACGGCCGAGCCCGCTGCGGCGGATAGGGCGGCGAAATCCACATGGGCCGTCAGATCGGCCTGGCCGGGCGCCGCCAGAGGGTCGACCGACACATGACCCCGCACGGCCTGAAACGTGTCGCCCCTTGATCGCCAGCTGCCGTAATCGACGATAAGGGCGACCCCCCCATCGGTTTCGATCCGGGCGCCAATCCGGCCGGCCAGGACGGCGGCCGGGGCGCAGGTTTCCACGATATCGCCATCGGTCGTATCGGCCAGTCTGTCCGTCAACTCACCCAAAGGCACGGCCGAGGTCCAGCCGAAGACCGGCCGCCTCTCTGACAGGCCGACGACCCGTTCTTCCCAGGCCCGTCCCCGTCTGCGGAACTGGCGAATGGGAAGGGCGTCGAAAAATTCGTTCGCGATCAGGAAAAGCGGACCTTCGGGGAGATCGCTCATATCCATATGCCAGGTCGGCGCATGGCTTGTCAGACGCGCGGCCTGTTCCGATCGCAATACGGGACTGACCTCGACCAGATGCAGGCAGGCGGCGTCGCAAAACCCCGGCACGGTTCGCGTGGCGCGCAAGACATCCGTCAGAAGCGTGCCCCGCCCAGGCCCCAATTCCGCCAGAATAAACGGATCGGGCGCCCCCTGATCCATCCAGACCCGAGCCAGAAACAAGCCGACCAGTTCCCCGAACATCTGACTGATTTCCGGCGCCGTGGTGAAATCTCCGGCGGCACCCAGCGGGTCACGCGCCATGTAGTAGCCGTGTTCGGGATGCAGCAACGCCTCGGTCATGAACTCGGCGAGCGTCATCGGGCCCTGTGTGACGATGCGCCGGATCAGAATGTCGGCAAGCGCGGTCATGCGCGGCGGCGCGCGAACAAGATCAGGCCGAGACCGAAGATCACCATCGGCAAGGACAGAAGCTGCCCCATGGTCATTCCGATCTGGGGGGTCACCGACACCACGAACCCGATCGGATTTTCCGGCGTGATGAATTGCGCATCGGCCTGACGGAAGAACTCCACGACGAAACGGGCCAAACCGTAACCGGCAAGAAAAACACCCGACAAGAGGCCGGGCCTTTTCAGCCCGCCCCGGCTGACCAGCCAGATGCAGACGGCGCCCAGCAGCATTCCCTCCAAACCTGCTTCATAAAGCTGCGAGGGATGGCGTGCGCAGAGGCCCGTCATCCCCGGACAGTTCTGTGCCGGTTCGCCGGGGAAAATGACCCCCCAGGGTAAATCCGTCGGGCGGCCCCAAAGTTCGGCATTGATGAAATTCGCCATCCTGCCCAGTAGAAGGGCCGGAGGCGTTGCCGCGCACATGGCGTCCGCCGTGGTGCGTATGGGAAGTCGATTGCGGCGGGTGAAAAACACGCAGGCGGCGATCACTCCGAGCAGCCCGCCATGAAAGGACATGCCGCCCTGCCAGATCAGTGGGATTTCGGCGGGATTGGCCAGGTAGTATCCGGGTTGATAGAACAGAACGAATCCCAAGCGCCCCCCGAGGACCACACCCAGAACGACCCATGTCAACAAGGACTCGATCTGGTCGGCGGTCATCGGTGCCCGCGCTTGCGGCCAAAGGGCGGGGCGCCTTGCCCAATGCAGGATCAATCGCCAAGCGATGAGCAGGCCGACGATGTAAGCCAAGGCGTACCAGCGCAAAGCGAAAGCGAATCCGCCGATTTCGAACGAAAGAATTTCCGGGTCGACGTTTGGGAACGGAATGGCGGCCTGCATGGTACCCTCGCTGCTCGCCGCCGTGCTGCCATTGCCGCAAGGAGAAAGTCAACCTTGATGGCTCTTCGATTTCTGTCCATATGGGGACCGAATGACGGAGGGTGACATGCAGACGCGCAGCAAGATTTTCGATGATGTCTCGCAGTTGATGACCAACGCCATGGGCGTGGCCCAGGGGGCGAGAGAAGAGGCCGAGACCGTTTTGAAAGGCTGGGTCGATCGTTGGCTGGCCGATCGGGATTTCGTCACGCGCGAGGAATTCGAGGCGTTGCGCACGATGGTCCGCAAGGCGCGCGAGGAAAACGAAGCCCTGAAGGCCCGGATCGAGACGCTGGAAACCGCGCGGAAATAAATGGGCGGGCGGATCGATATCCGGCCGTCTCATCCGCGACGAAGGCGGCGTGAAATGCGACTTGCCGGGCATCCCTGGATTGAAGGATGGAAACGAAGGCGCGGTTTCCTGGAAGCATTCCATCACCGCGGGTCAATCGAGACTTTATGTCAATCCTGACGGGGTAAAACCCCGTCCCCGGATGGCGCATGATGCCGCATGTATCAGAAAATTTTCACTTTACTCGCTGTCGCTTTGCGCACACCATATCTTGTAGAGTGCGCGCGCATTGCCCACTCTCATAGATCAACACCCAGCGCCTTGTGGTTTCAGGCCATGAGGAAACAACCGAAGAGGTGGGTATGACGTATTCCGGGCAGTATCTTCACTCCGAAGATCTCCATCCGATCGATATGGTGGAGACTTTGGCCGAGCATCGCGAATGGGATTTCGATCGTGTGACCGACGATCAAATCGCGATGACGATCGAAGGGCAGTGGCGCACCTATTCGGTCACGCTGGCATGGTCGGCCTTCGACACGACGTTGCGGCTGATCTGCACCTTCGAAATGGAACCGCCAGAAGAACGGATCCCGGCGCTTTACAAAGCGCTCAACGCGGCAAACGATATGTTGTGGTCCGGCGCATTCACTTATTGGGATGCGCAAAAACTGATGAGTTATCGCTATGGACTTGTCCTGGCGGGCGAGGCCACGGTGACGCCGGAGCAGATCGACAGGCTTCTGAACACCGCATTGATGAGCACGGAAAAATTCTATCCTGCCTTCCAACTCGTCGTCTGGGGCAATCGCGAAGCCAATGCGGCGATGCAGGTGGCGATCGCCGAGGCTTACGGTCGCGCCTAGAAATGTTTCGGTTCGTCCGGGAAGGACATCCATGAATTTCGATACCCTGGAGCGGCGGGGACTGATCCTGCTGGGATGCGGAAAAATGGGCTCCGCCATGCTGGCAGGCTGGCTGGATAAGGGCCTGCCCGCCGGGGCGGTCCATATCCTGGATCCCAAACCGTCCCGATGGCTTCGGAATTTGGCGTCGAAGGGAGTGCATTTGAACCAGAGCGTCCCGTCGTCTCCGGCTGTCGCGCTCGTCGCGATCAAGCCGCAGGTAATCGGGGATGCTCTGCCGCGACTGCAAGCGCTGGGGAATGGAGAAACGTTGTTCGTTTCTGTCGCGGCCGGAACGCCGATCTCCATCCTCGAGGCGATCTTGGGGGATCGGACCCCGATCGTGCGCGCCATGCCCAATACGCCCGCCTCGGTCGGCAAAGGGATCACCGCATTGATCGGCAACGCCCGTATTTCCGACGGGCAGTTGGATTTGGCAGAGGCGCTCCTCGGCGCCGTGGGGCAAACGGTTCGATTGGCGGATGAGGGCCAGATGGATGCGGTGACCGCCGTATCCGGATCCGGCCCGGCCTATGT
>JBCCVK010000158.1:0-6051 GCA_039195495.1 Pseudomonadota bacterium | reverse complement strand
GCGAATATTCTGCCGCCCACCTTCCAAGTCTGCGTGTCGGGTCCGAAAGGCCGGTCGGGCTTCGCCCCCGGCAGGCTCGCGCAATAGGTGTCGAGATAGGTCGCGTTCATAAGCTTACTCTGGCGATGGAGATTTCACTTGGCAAGCGCCACGGCGACGCGGTATGTCCCCGGCATCATGACCGGGGCGTCATCATGGCTGGGGCGCCGTCACAATCTGCCGCATGGGCCGTTGACATCGTCGGGCGGGCCGGTCATCCGTTTTCATTCAGGCCCCGGATCGAAGAACTTGTCGCGCAGGACGCTTTCATGACCAAGCTCTGGCTGCATAATTCAAAAGCCCGCACGAAGGAGGTCTTCGTTCCGATCGATCCGCTGAATGTGCGCATGTATCTGTGCGGGCCGACGGTCTATGATCGGGCGCATCTGGGCAATGCGCGCAACGTGGTCGTGTTCGACGTGCTGTTCCGGCTGTTGCGCCACGTCTACGGCGAAGGCCATGTCACCTACGTGCGCAACTTCACGGATGTCGATGACAAGATCAACGCCCGGGCGGCCGAAACCGGCCGGACGATCACCGAACTCACCGAGCAGACCATCGCCTGGTATCATGACGACATGGACGCGCTGGGCAACCTGCGTCCCACGCACGAGCCGCGGGCGACCGCCTATGTCGAAGACATGGTGGCGATGATCGAAACGCTGATCGCGAAGGGCCACGCTTATCCGGTCGAGGGGCACGTGCTGTTCTCGATCGACAGCTACGCAGGCTATGGCGGCTTGTCGGGCCGGTCGACCGAGGACATGATCGCCGGCGCCCGGGTCGAGGTTGCCCCTTACAAGCGCAATCCGGTCGATTTCGTCCTGTGGAAACCCTCATCCGAGGGCACGCCGGGCTGGGACAGCCCCTGGGGGCGCGGCAGACCCGGCTGGCATATCGAATGTTCGGCCATGAGTCGGGCGCTGCTGGGGGAAAGTTTCGACATTCACGGCGGCGGCAACGATCTGATGTTCCCGCATCACGAAAACGAGATCGCGCAAAGCGTCTGCGCCCATCCGCACGGTGAATTCGCCCGATTTTGGCTGCACAACGAGATGTTGCGGGTCGAAGGCAGGAAGATGTCCAAAAGCCTGGGCAACTTCTTCACGGTGCGGGATCTGTTGAACCAGGGCGTGCCGGGCGAGGTGATCCGTTTCGTGCTTCTCGCCGCTCATTACCGCAAACCGATGGACTGGACCGAACGGAAACGAACCGAAGCGGAAGCGACGCTGCGCAAATGGCGGGCGCTGACGGATGGGGTCATGCCGGGCCGTGTCGATAACCGTGTCGTCGCGGCCTTGTCGGACGATCTGAATACCGCCGGGGCGATTGCCCGTTTGCTCCAGTTGGCCGACGATCCCGCCGCCCTCAAGGCCTCGGCGGCTCTTGTGGGGCTTCTGGACGCATCGTTGGGCGACTGGGTCGGGGAAGACGTGGATCTGTCGGACTGGGCGGCGCGTCTGGTTGCGGCGCGCAGCACGGCGGTCCGGACCGGGGATTTTGCCGAGGTCGACAGGTTGAAATCGGTTTTGCTGGATGCCGGCGTCGAGGTGCGCATGTCGCGAACCGACATCGAATTGCATCCCAGGATCGGATTCGACGCCGCCAAGTTGGGGGGTGCGGCATGAGCGAACAGGGCATCCGACGGGAAGATCCCGCCGCGCCGCCGGGGCACCCTCAGCCGGCACCAGAGGGGGAATGGGGATGAGAGAGCGGCTCTATCTCTTCGACACCACGTTGCGGGACGGGCAGCAGACGCAAGGGGTGCAGTTTTCGGCTTCGGAGAAGCGCCGGATCACCTGGGCGCTCGACGATCTGGGCGTGGATTACATCGAGGGTGGCTGGCCCGGAGCGAATCCCACGGATAGCGAGTTCTTCGCCGACGCGCCGAAAACCCGGGCGACGCTCACCGCCTTCGGCATGACCAAACGGGCCGGACGTTCGGTCGAGAACGACGGGGTGCTGGCCGGGGTGATGAACGCGTCCACTCCGGCGGTGTGCCTTGTGGGCAAGGCGCACGATTTTCACGTCAAGGCGGCGCTGGGCATTTCGCTGCGGGAGAATATCGATAACATTCACGCTTCCATCGCACATATGGCGGCTGCGAAGCGCGAGGTCATCTTTGACGCCGAGCATTTCTTCGATGGTTACAAAGCCGATCCCGGTTACGCGCTTGATTGCGCTAAGGCGGCGCTGCGTGCCGGTGCGCGCTGGGTGGTCTTGTGCGACACCAATGGCGGGGCGCTGCCGGCGGAGGTGGGCGAGATCACCGCGCAGGTGATCGCCGCTGGCGTTCCGGGCGAGCGGTTGGGCATTCACACCCACAACGACACCGAGAACGCCGTGGCCAACTCGCTGGCGGCGATCGACGCCGGGGTGCGCCAGTTGCATGGCACCTTGAACGGATTGGGCGAACGATGCGGCAACGCGAATCTGACGGCTTTGATTCCGACGCTCTTGCTGAAGGAACCCTATGCAAGCCGATTTCAAACGGGTGTGACGCCGATGGCGCTGAAGGAACTGACCCGCATTTCACGCCTGCTCGACGATATCCTCAATCGGGTGCCACACAAACAGGCGGCCTATGTGGGCAGTTCGGCCTTCACGCACAAGGCGGGGTTGCATGCCAGCGCGATCCTGAAAGATCCGGGCACTTACGAGCATATCGATCCGGCGCTGGTCGGCAACACGCGCACGATTCCCATGTCGAACCAGGCGGGACAGTCAAATCTGCGCAAGCGGCTGATCGAGGCGGGGTTGCAGGTCGCGACGGGGGATCCGCGCCTGGCCGAGATCCTCAGCGACGTGAAGGCGCGCGAAGATCAGGGATACTCCTATGACACCGCTCAGGCATCGTTCGAGGTGCTGGCGCGGCGGACGCTGGACATGCTGCCGGTTTTCTTCGACGTGGAACGGTACAAGGTCACCGTGGAACGGTTCAAGAATCAACATGGGCAGGTGATTGCGATTTCCGAAGCGGTGGTCGTGGTCAAGGTGGGTGGCGAAAGGAAGCTGAACGTATCCGAAAGCTTCGATGAGGTTGGAAACGATCGCGGGCCCGTCAATGCGCTTTCAAAAGCGCTGACCAAGGATCTGGGTATCTATCAGGACATCATCGACGATATGCGTCTGGTGGACTTCAAGGTGCGCAGCACCGATGGCGGAACCGAGGCCGTCACCCGTGTCATCATCGACAGCGAGGATGGCCGCGGACGGCGATGGTCGACGGTGGGCGTGTCGGCGAACATCATGGATGCGTCTTTCGAGGCGCTTTTTGACGCGATCGTCTGGAAATTGGCGCGCGACGGGGCGCGGACCGTGTGAGCGCGGTATCTTCGGACGGTCGGAGGATCGTCGGCCCGCCTTTGCGCCCGGCTCTCAAAGGCGCGTATCCCTTCACTGCCGATGGCGCCGGGCCCTGGGACCATGCGTGCCGGGTGGTGCGCCGCGTTTCGGCTGCGGCATGGCAGGGGACGTGAGCGCTTGTATGCTCAGCGCGATCCGGGATGCGGGTGGCGCCCCCTGCGACCGTGCCGGGCAGGACCGGGATACGGGTATTTTTCAACCCGTAACGGTCATCCCCTCGTGATCGCGGTGCCGGAATGAGCCTTGACGCCTGTGCCGAGATCGTCCGGCGTGGCGATCCCGATCGATTTTTGACGGTCGTGGCTGCGCCCCTTGCGGCCCGCGAGAGGCTCTTGCCGCTTTACGCCTTCAACGTCGAGATCAGCCGCGCGCCCTGGATCACCCGGGAGCCGATGATCGCCGAAATGCGCCTGCGATGGTGGCGCGATACATTGGGGGAAATCGGGGACGGCGGGGCGCCACGCGCCCATGAAGTGGCCGCCCCCCTGGCCGCCGTCGTGCGGGAGACCGGTTTGGACATCGCGGTGCTCGATCGGATGATCGAGGCGCGCGCATGGGATGTCTGGAAGGAGCCGTTTGCAGGCTGGGATGCGCTTGAGACGTATTTGAAGGACACGTCTGGCGCTCTCATGGATGCGGCGGCGCGGCTTCTGACCGGGCGCGTGATCCCCGAGGCGTCCGATTTCGGTTTCGGAACGGGGGTCGCGAACTGGCTGGTCGCGAGTCCGATACTGAAACGGAAAGGATGCGCCCCTTTGGTCAGTTGGGAGGCAGAGGCGATCCGGACCTTGGCTGAAAACGGTCTGGCGGCCTTGCGGGGCGCGTCCGCCGCCCGACGCACCGTTCCGGAGGCGGCCGCCCCCGCCTTTTGGGCAGGCTGGCAGGCCGCGGCCTTGCTGCGCCGGGCCGTCATCGATCCGCACCGTGTCGCCGAAGGAACCTTGCGCATTCCCGAGGGGCGAAAGAAGGCACGGCTTTTATGGCTTAGCCTGACGGGGCGGTGGTAGGCAGCGGTCTGGACCGTTTCTTTCGGGCCCGTCGCGCCAGCCAGATCACCGTTCCACCCGCCAGCACCAAAAACGCGACCAGCGCCGCATTCACCGCTATCCAGCCCTGAACCGCGTCCCCTCCCGAACAGTTCATCAATCCCCCCGAAGCCAGCGAGGCCAGGGTGACCATGCCGAAGACAATGGAATCGTTCAGTCCCTGCACTACGCCGCGTTCATGCGGGCCATGGGTCGAGGACAGCATCGACGTGGCTCCGATGAAGCCGAAATTCCACCCGAGACCAAGCAGAATCAACGCCGTGAAAAAATGCGGCAACGTCACCCCGGACAGGGCCGACAGGCCCGAGACGATCAGCAGCAACAGGCCGCTCGCCACGATTTTCTCGGCCCCGTATCGCGCGATCAGATGGCCGGTAAAGAAGGACGGCGCGAACATCGCCAATACATGGGCGGAAACGATGTCGTTTGCGTTGTTGTTGGTGAAACCGCATCCCACGACCGCAAGCGGTGTCGAGGTCATCACCAAATTCATCATCGCGTAAGACACCGTCGCGCAGATGATGGCGATGACGATTCGGGGATCGCGAAGAAGTTCCCGGCGCGACCGTGCGGCGGCCGTTGCCTGTTCCGGCTTTGCCTGTTCTATCTTTGGTAGATCGAGAAAGAAGAAGAACGTCAGACCCACGAGGTTCAACGCGACCACCGCGAGATAGGTTCCCAAGAACGGCACGATCCAAGCCTCGGCCACCAGTTTGTTCAATTGTGGCCCCAGCAGCGCCGACAGCAGGCCGCCCGCCATGACGTAGGAAATCGCCTTGGGTCGAAATGCCTCGGATGCGCTGTCCATGGCGGCGAAACGATAAAAACCTTGCGCCGACATGTAGATGCCGGTCAGGTAACTGCCTGCCAGCAGCAATCCGAAGGAGTCCGTGTAAAGACCCGCCGCCGCCAGCGCCGCGCCGCCCGCACCGCCGAGCGCGCCCAGGACGAAGCCGGCGATGCGGCCTTTACGCTGCATGAAGGGGCTGAGCCAGGGGGCGGTGGTCATCGATCCGAAGACTATCAGGGAAATCGGCAGGGTCGCCAGGCAGGGATTCGGTGCCAGCATTCCCCCCGCAAGGCCGCCGACGACGAAGATCATCGGCATCTGACTGCCCAGAACGGCTTGGGCCAGAACCAGGATAGCCACGTTGCGTTTGGCGCGGCGATCATTGTGGTGAGTCATGCGCCAAGCTCTATCGTCTTGCACTCGGCGCGACAAGCCATGACACTGCTCCCGGACCCAGGAAAGAAGAGGTGCCCTTGACCATCGGCCGTATCATCGAAACCGATGCCTGTGTTGCGGAGGGCTGCGCGTATCTCGCCGCTTCCGAACCGCGTTTCGCGGCCGCGCTGGAGCGGACGGGCGCGGTGCCCCTGCGTCGTCGCACCGACGGGTTCGACGCGCTGCTGGATGCGATCATCGGCCAGCAGGTCTCGGTCGCTTCGGCCAACGCGATTCGCGCGCGCATGACGGCGGCCGGTCTGACGACCGAAGCCGCCATCGAGGAGGCGCGCGATGAAGATCTGCGCATGGCGGGGCTGTCCCGGCAGAAGGCGCGTTACGCCCGGGCCTTGGCGGCGGCGCGACTTGACTATG
>JBCCVK010000157.1:0-6054 GCA_039195495.1 Pseudomonadota bacterium | reverse complement strand
GCGGCGGCCGACGCCGCGGTCGGCGCTTCCTGCGGTGCGATCGCCGTAACCGATCCCGACATGGCATGGCCGGCGATGTTGGCCGTGCGGCTTTTTCCGATCCGTCGGCGCCGGACGATGCGGTTTTCATGGGGTCTTGCCCCTCAAATGATTGCCAGGGCAGAATGTATATTCTATTCTCAAGACAGGATGGAAGTAATATTCCTTCGTGACGACAAGGAAGCGAAGACGTGAGCGACAAAATATTCGACGCCGTGTTCATCGGGCGTGCCGGTGTCGACCTCTACGGTGATCAGATCGGCGGCCGGCTCGAGGATATGGGCTCGTTCTCCAAATATATCGGAGGCAGCCCCACCAACACTTCGATCGGCGCCGCGCGGCTGGGTACGAAGGCCGCCGTGATCAGCCGCGTCGGGGACGATGCGATGGGCCGCTTCATTCGCGAGGAACTGGTCCGCGAAGGCGTGAACACCGACGCCTTGCGGACCGATCCTGACCGACTGACGGCGCTCGTCCTTCTGGGTATCCGCGACAAGGAACAGTTCCCGCTGATCTTCTACCGCGAAAACTGTGCGGATATGGGCCTCGCGCCCGACGATATCCCCGAGGATCTGATCGCGCGCGCAGGCGCCGTCGTGACCTCCGGCACGCATTTCTCCACCGCCACGACCAAGGCCGCGAGTCTTCGGGCGCTGGAGCTGGCGAAGATCCATGGCGCCGGCCGCTGGATCGATCTCGATTACCGCCCCGTTCTTTGGGGACTCGCGGACAAGGGCGACGGCGAAACCCGGTTCATCGCAGATGATGGGGTAACGGAGCATCTGCAGGGGATCATGCATCATCTCGATGTGGTCGTCGGCACCGAAGAGGAGATCCATATCGCGGGCGGCTCGACCGACACCATCGCCTGTCTGAAAACTCTGCGCGCGCTCACCGATGCGACATTCGTCGTAAAGCTGGGCGCCGAGGGGTGCGCGGTGTTCGAGGGGATGGTTCCGGACCGTATCGCTGACGGGCTGGTGGTGCCCGGATTCCCGGTGGAGGTTTTCAACGTGCTCGGCGCGGGCGACGCTTTTATGGGTGGGCTGGTCACCGGCCGGATAGAAAATCGCAACTGGTACGAAGCGGCACGCATGGCCAACGCCTGTGGAGCCTTTGCCGTCAGCCGCCACGCCTGCGCGCCTGCCTATCCCAGTCGGGTGGAGTTGGATCGGTTCATGATCGAAGGCTCCCCCCACCATCGGCTGCGCGAGGATGCGGTGCTCAATCGTCTTCACTGGGGGACGACGCGGCAGGTGGATTGGCCCGAGGTGCTGGCATTCGCCTTCGATCACCGCGCGCAACTCGAGGTCATGTCGGACGATCCCGTCCGCATCTCCTCTTTCAAAGAGCTCTGCGCCGAGGTTTTGATCGAAGCGCGCATCCGCCATCCGGATCGTCGTCTGGGCGCGCTTTGCGACCGGCGTTATGGCGGCGACGCATTGGCGGCCATGGAAGGTCGCGGACTGTGGCTCGCCACGCCGGTGGAATGGCCCGGCTCGCGGCCCCTGCGCTTCGAGGGTGGGGCAAATATCGCTGACTTCCTGCGGGAAGTACCGCGCACACAGGTGGTCAAATGCCTGTGTTTCACCCATCCGGACGATCCCGAAGACCTCGTGGCCGCGCAGCGCGACACGCTCCGCAGGCTTTGCGCCGCCGCGCGCGGCTGGCGGCTGGAGCTGCTCTTGGAACTGATCCCGCCCGTGGATACCCGCGTCGCACCTGACACGATCGCGCGCAGTATGGCCGCGTTTTACAAAGCCGGGATCACACCCGACTGGTGGAAGCTCGGCCCCCCCGCCGCCGATCAGTGGGAGGATACCTGGGCCGCCTGGCGGGCGGTGATCGACGCCCACGACCCCAATTGCCGGGGTGTGCTGCTGCTGGGGCTCGCGGCCCCGCTGGATGAGGTTGTCGAGACCGTCGCGAAATCCCGCGCGCAAACGCTGTGCAAGGGGTTCGCCGTGGGCCGATCGATATTCGGCGCGGCGGCGGCGGGATGGTTCGCAGGCACCGCCGACGATACGGAGGCCAAAGCGCTCATGGCTACCGCCTATGACCGGCTGATCGCGGCATGGGGATGATCGCCCTCCCTTCCGGCATCACACGTGATGCGATCGTCGTGGGGCGGGCGGGGATGGATCTTTATCCGGATCCGCCGGGCACGCGAATCGACGAGGCCAGTCGCTTCGTCGCCGATTTGGGCGGCAGTGCCGGGAACATCGCCGTGGCAATGGCGCGTCATGGTGCCCGGGTCGCATTGGCGGCCCCGGTGAGCGACGACCCCGTGGGCCAATACGTCGCCGCGCAGTTGGCCGCCCTTGGCGTGGAGCATCTGACGCCCGCTCCGGTCTCGGGCGATGCGCGGACCTCGCTCGCCTTGGCCGAGACCGTCGCCGATGGTTCCCGTGCGGTGATCTACCGCAACGGCGCTGCGGATTTCGCCTTGTCGCCGGACGCGCTGACATCCGACATCGTCCGAACCGCCCGCGCGGTCGTCGTCACGGGCACGGCGCTGGCGGCAGAGCCCAGCCGTTCCACGGCGCTTGGCGCGCTTCGCGCGGCGCATACCGCGGTTCTTGACCTGGACTACCGTCCCTATTCCTGGCCAGATCCCGAAACGACCCGCGCCGTCTGCGCAGAAGCGATCGAAACCGTCGACATCCTCGTCGGCAATGCCGAGGAATTCGGCCAGATCGCTCCCCCCGGCATCGACGGCGCCACCCATGCGCGACGGTTGTCGGACGACGCCACGCTCATCTACAAGATGGGCGGCGAAGGATGTCGGGTGATCCGCGACGGTGAGGCGGGCCCTCTGATTCCGCCCTTTCGCGTCGGCGCCCTCAAACCCTTCGGCGCGGGCGATGCGTTCCTCGGCGGCGCGCTTGCACGGCTGCTGCAAGGCGAGATGTTGGAGAATGCACTGCGCTTCGCCGCCGCCGCCGCCGCGCTTGTCGTCGGGCGTGTCGGCTGCGCCGGCGCGATGCCGACGACACCGGAGGTTTTGAACTTCATCGCATGCCAGGAGGCACCTCATGCATAAACCGCCCTACGACAATGCAAATCAGCCGATCGTCGGCATCGGCGACCCGGTCACGCCGCTTGTCTATTTCAACATCCTGAAGCTTGCCCCGGGCGAGACGGTGACCAGCCGTGTGCCCGGCTACGAAACCTGCATCGTCCCCGCCACGGGCAGCGTCTCGGTCCGCATCGGCGATTTCGAGGCCCCCGAGATCGGATTCCGCGGCGCCGATGTCTGGGATGGCGAGCCGTCGGCCGTCTACGTGCCCACGGGTGCGGCAGCCGAGATCACCGGGCGTATCCAGGCCGAAGTCTTCGTGGCGGGGGCACGTTTCGACGAGAGCTACGCGCCCTTCGCCGTCATGCCGGAACATATCGACCCCGTACAGTATGGCAGCGACGACACCAAGACCCATCGCAAGATCAAGCATATCCTTGGTCGGAAACCACCGGGCAAGGTGGGCCGCCTGCTGATTTCAGAGCTTTTCACGGTCGGTGCGGGCGGATGGTCCGGTTTTCCGCCCCATAAGCACGACACCGATCGGTTGCCGGACGAGACCCGCCACGATGAGGTCTACAATTTCCGTTTCCGGCCGGATCACGGCTTCGGGATGCAACTTCTGCAGCGCGATGATGGCGCGACGGGTGAGGCTTATCACATAACCGACGGCTCGACCTTCCAGATCGATCGCGGCTATCATCCTTGCGTCGTGGCGCCGGGTTACGAGATGTACTACTTCACCATTCTGGCCGGACGTTCGCAGCGCCCCCTGGTCCAGTTCTTCCAGCCCACTCACGCCTATCAGGTCGAGACCATTCCCGGGATCAAGGACATGGTCGCGAAATTCAAGTAATGCCGCTGGTCCCGCTCGCCAAGGTTCTGTCGATGGCGCGGGCCCGTCGCGGTTACGCGGTGGGCCTTGTCTGCCTGGGCTGGGACGATGCGGAAGTCTTCGTCGCCGCGGGCGACGAGGCCGGCATCCCCGTGATCCTGTCCGCCGGTCCCGGCGCCCGCGCGCATATTCCGATTCCCGTCTGGGGTGCCATGTTCCGCGCCCTCGGCGCGCGCGCCGCCTGTCCTGTGGTCGCCCATCTGGACCATGGCCGAACGGTCGAAGAATGCCAGGCGGCCATCGATGCCGGCTTTACCAGTGTGATGATCGATGGCTCCGCGCTGCCCCTGCGGGACAATATCGCGTTGACCGCCGACGTGTCGCGCCGCGCCCGCGCCGGGGGTGTCAGCGTGGAGGCGGAACTGGGCTATGTTGGCTATGCGCATGGCAGAGCGTCGCGCGGCACGGAGCCGCGCGATGTCGCCGCCTTCGTCTCCGAGGTCGAGATCGATGCGCTTGCGGTCAGCGTCGGGAACACGCATCTTCAGATTGAAGCCTCCGGCTGCATTGACTGGGCCCGGGTCTTGGCGATCACGCCGTCGACGGACCTGCCGCTGGTCCTGCACGGCGGTTCGGGGGTGCCGGTTTCCGACCGTATACGGCTGGCCCGCGACCATGGTTTCGCGAAGATCAATGTTGGGACGGAATTGCGCCAGGCTTACGGGAGCGCCTTGAGGCGTGTTCTGTTGGACGATCCCGATCTGTTCGATCGGATCGCGATCGCGCGCGCCGTGCGCCCGCGCTTTCTGACCCGGGTTCGCGCGGTGCTTGCGCAGGGTTGGAACGGTGGGGATCGGGGGCGTTCGGACCCTGCTGGCTGAAGCCATTCTTCCGGCCCCGCGCGGCGGCGCCCCGAACCTGTCCCGGTGGTTTTCGCCATGCCGGTTTGGGGTCTGATCCGCCTGTCTTGCCGGTTCCCGGCTTTCGGGAGGGTCCATTCCGGCATGGGCCGGATTTATGGGGCGCTTACGTCTTGCGCCCGAACGGCTCTTCGGCGGGCGTGCCCGCCTTTGGGGATGGGAAGATCCTGACGCGCGCCCTGTCTTCATGTGGCGCGCGTATGCGCCGGGTTTTTCGTTTTGCGACTTTTGGTTGAGCGAAGCGATATGAGGCGTTCGCGGTCTCGACGATCTCGCGATATGCGCGTCGGTCGCGCGGTTCGGTTGTCCTCTTTGCGTCGCCGGGGATGTGCCATCGGTCCCGCCTTGCTTTGATGGGCTGTCGGGGGCTTCCGGATGGGGTCTGATCCGCCGGGTGTCGCGTTGGGTTCCCCATATCGTGCGTCTGACCGTCGTCGGCGATTACGCCCGTGTCTTGCCGGCTTCGTCCCTGACGGGCGCTGTGTTTCTGCACCGGCGGACCTATTGGCACGCATCGTCACGGCTCGGGATGAGATCGCCGCCGATCGCGTGCCGTTGACCTGGGGCGGCCGTCCATCCCTCCACGCGCGGCGGCCGCTGTGTCCGCGCCTTGCCGGTTCGTTCATGGCGCCCCCCGCGCCCGTGCTTTTGCGGGTTTTCCCGGTTGGACATGTCGTTTATGTCATCGATCGGACCCAGAGTGGGAGGGCGGCCCGATGTATGTGGAACATACCCTTGGATTGACGCATATGGCGGTCATGGAGATGCTGCGGGGCGCGATCGCGAAGGCGGATGAGATCGGTCGGCCCCAATGCATTGCGATTGTGGATGCCGGGGGCGTCGTTCTGGGGCAGCTCCGCATGTCGGGTGCGAAATTTCTGAGCCTCAAGAGCGCGATGACGAAAGCGCGTACTGCCGCCTCGCTGGGGGCGGAGACCGGGACCATTCCCAGAGACGTCGGCCTCTTCATCTCCGCGGCCACCGGCGGCGAGGTCACTTGTCTCGTCGGCGGGTTGCCGATCGTCTTCTCCAACCGCGTGCTGGGGGGCGTGGGCGTTGGTTCGGGCTCCCCCGAGGAGGACCGATTGGTTGCGCTGGCCGCCCTCGAACGCGATGCGTGACCCCAATAATCTCTTGATGCGCCGCGCCGACGGCACTTTCTCGGAAGCTGGTGCGTTCTCGTGGCTTTGGACGATGGGTCGTTCTCGTGGTGGTGGGTTGTCTGATTTCAATCTTGACGG
>JBCCVK010000156.1:0-6060 GCA_039195495.1 Pseudomonadota bacterium | reverse complement strand
GCAGAACGACGTTGCGCACATCTCCCGACATCGTGGCGCCTTGCCGTTGGAATCTCAGCCAGACCGGCATGACCACATGGTTGGACATCATCGTCGACAGATCGATCGCGGTGACGATCACCATCGACGTCGCCGACGAGAAACCGCCGAGAAAGGCCAGCATGGCCAGGCCGCTGCGCCCTTCGGCCAGCGGCAGGGTCAAGACGAAGAGGTCCGGATTGGTCCCGTTCGGCATCAACGACAGACCGGTCACCGCAATCGGCACCACGAACAGGCTCATCAGCATCAGATACAGTGGAAAGGCCCATGCGGCGATGCTGAGATGTCTCTCGTCGGAGTTTTCGACGACGAGCACCTGGAACATGCGGGGCAGGCAGATGACCGCCGCCGCCGACAGGAAGATGAGCGTGGCCCAGCGGCCACCATCGAATCGCCACTCCGCCAAGGGAGAGGTATCGATCCGATCCAACATCGCCGTCAGACCGCCCGCCGTCCCCCAAACGACGAAAACGCCTACCGCCAGCAGCGCGAAGAGCTTAACGACGGCCTCGATGGCAATGGCCATGACGACCCCGTGATGCCGTTCGTCGATGTCGAGCGTGCGCGTACCGAAGATCACGGTGAACACCGCTAGACCCGCCGCCACCCAGAAAGCGGTGCTGTTGAGATCGCCCGCGCCCCAGTCATCGGTGGTCATGTCCCCGAAAACCGCGAACGATAACGTCACCGATTGAAGCTGAAGCGCGATGTAAGGGGTTATTCCGATCACCGCCAAAAGCGTGATGATGACCGCCAATGCGTTGGATTTGCCGAACCGGGACGAGATCAGATCCGCGATCGAAGTCGAGCGCTGCATTTTCCCGATGCGCACCAGCTTGCGCAGCAGCAGCCACCATCCGACGAAGACCAATGTCGGCCCAAGATAGATCGTCAGGAATTCAAGCCCCGAGCGCGCCGCGTATCCGACGGCGCCGTAAAATGTCCAGGCCGTGCAATAGACGGACAACGACAGCGTGTAGATCAGCGGCGACCGCAGCCAGGTCTCATGACCGCGGCGCGCGCGGCGCTCGGCCCAGAACGCCACGATGAAAAGACCCGATACATAGATAAGGCACACGCCGACCAGCAGATTGAACGATGCCATCAGCCGCCGTGTCCGTTGCCGCGCGAAAGCGTGAAACAGACGAAGATCAACAGGACCCAGACCCCGAAGAAATAAAGGAGCGTCAGGGATAGCCGGGCGGTTTCACCCGCAGGCAGCAGAAGCGCCGGCGCCACGAAGATAAGTCCACCCAGGAAAGGCAAAATCCGCAGCATGTCGATTATTCGCCTGCGTCTATAGCCGCGCCGTTCCAGAAACAGCGGAGTATCCGGATCCGGCCTCATGGTCGAACCAGATCATGCACCGTATTCAGAATGGCCTGGTTCGAAAAAGGTTTGGTCATGAACCTGCTTACACCGTAGCGTTCCGCAAGCCGCCGATCCTTTTCCTGCCCTTTCGCCGTCAACATCAGCACCGGCAGATCCCGCGTCGGCGCCGCGGCGCGCAGGTCCTTCAGAATGTCGAAACCGCTGCGATTTGGCAACATCACGTCCAATACGATCAAATCCGGCGCCTCACGCGCAACGGCCGCCAGGGCCGTCGCCCCATCGGCATGAGTCGTGACCGACCATCCCTCTCTTTGCAGAATAAAGCGGATGGCCTCCATTATATTCGGCTCATCCTCGATCAGAAGGACACGCTTGCCCATCTGTCGCCCTCCCTATGCTGGCCCTCCGGCCTTGCTCCCGCGACCATAATGCCGGGATTGTCCTTCAAGTCAAAACCCCTGTCCCACAAGCGCGATCTCGCGCCGGGCGACGCAGCCCGATCTGGGACAAATACGGCAAGCGGTGCCGACGGGCACGCCGGCCGGCGCCTCGACTTCGGCGACGAGCATGGCCGCCTCGATGACGACCGTGCCGGAAAACCCCGCCGTCGGTGCGGACTTGGCGACCGAACGGGCCTCAAAGGCACGTCCGCCGGGCATTTCCAAAACCTGCCGGATCGGTTGCCCGACACGGCCGAGCGCCTGAAACAGCGGCCACAATGGGCAACCGGCCCCGAACCGTGGCGCCGCGAAGCCGTCGATTGGTTTTCGAAACACCATCGCGCCGGAGCCGTCGGCGATGAAAAGACCCATCGGGCGTCCGGCCCGATCCCGCCCCACGAAGGCCAGACGGCGCAGCAACAGATCGGCATCGCAGCCGAGCACGGCCAGGATGCGGTCGGGATCCCCTTCGTGCTCTTCGATCGCCGTCATCAGCCGCTGCGTCGGCAAGAGACGCGCATCCAGTGAAAAGCGCCGCACCCAACGCTCCGCCAAGGATCGAGCCGCGGGGTCGTCGAGCTTCAGCGCCTGCAGCATCGTCTCGACGCTGTCGTCTTTTTCGAGGATCCGCGGATCGAAGCGCGCAGCGGCAAACGCGTCTTCGACGCTGTCCTGCGGGCTGGAAAATCTGGTTTCCTCCTGCGAAAGCCGATCGAAATAGGACACCAGCGCCTGCGACGTGTCCGCCAACCGCGTGCTGTCCTCGTAAAGGTTCGCATGAAAGCGCCGGCGCCAGGCCGCATCAATGTCTGGCGTTTGCGACAGGATCGACGACGTTGATCGGATCGCCGTGACCGTCGATAGCACGGTATGCAGCGTTTCGGCCAGGAACGGATCGTGCGTCAGCCGGTGACTCAGCCCGTCGACGGTCCTTTCCAACGCCGACAGCTTCTGCGCCTGCGTTGCGATCAAACGCGCCCAACCCGGAAATCGCCGGACCAGTTGATCCAACCGGTCGAGTTCCGCCTTGTCGAGTTCCGCGCCCCTCGCGGCTTCCCTGAGCGCGTCGGCGAGGGCGAGTTCCGCCCCGTGGATCAGTTGCGCCGGATCGACCCCGAGACTGCGCGCCAGTTCCAAAAGCAGCTTGCCGCCGATTCTGCGGCGATTGTGCTCGATCAGGTTCAGATAAGAGGCCGAGATATCCACCGACCGTGCCAAGTCCACCTGCTTCAGGCCCAGATCCTGGCGCCTTTCGCGGATGCGGCTGCCGACAAGGGGGTTTCCGTGCATGGCGGAACCTTCGAGAGTTAAATGGGTTTTATGCCTTGAGATAAGTTCTTTACAAGATACCCAAGATTATTGTGTATGTCTTTACAAAAATATCGTTTTAATAAAGGTAGTTATTGCTAGATTTTCGGAAAAGGCGAGATAATGGAGCCGCTGTGTAAAATGAATGGGCCATATCGGAAGAGCCCGGCGTGGCCGCTGACAGAAGGGAGGAATTTATGTCCAAGACCAATCTGACGCGTCGTGGTCTGCTGAAAACCGCCGCGGGGGCGGGTCTGGCCGTTCCGACGATCTTTAGAGCATCCTCGGCTGCCGCCTATACCAACGAACCGACGGGATCATCGGTGACGCTGGGTTTCAACGTTCCCCAGACGGGCCCTTATGCCGACGAGGGCGCCGACGAACTGCGCGCCTTCGAACTGGCGGTCGAGCACCTGAACGGAGAGGGTGACGGCGGCATGGTGTCGACCTTTTCGTCGAAGACGCTCGATGGCAACGGCATCTTGGGCAAGAAGGTCGAATACGTGACCGGCGACACCCAAACCAAGTCGGACGAGGCGCGGGCCTCGGCCAAGTCGATGATCGAAAAAGACGGCGCCGTGATGATTTCGGGAGGGTCGTCGTCAGGGCCGGCGGTCGCCGTGCAGGCACTTTGTCAGGATGCGGGCATCATATTCATGGCCGGCCTGACCCATTCCAACGACACCACCGGCAAGGACCGTAAGGCGAACGGTTTCCGCCACTTCTTCAACGCCTACATGTCGGGCGCCGCGCTGGCGCCGGTGCTGCAAAAACTCTATGGCAACGACCGACGCGCCTATCACCTGACCGCCGACTACACCTGGGGCTGGACCCAGCAGGAATCGATTGCCGCAGCCACCGAGGCTCTGGGCTGGCAGACGGCCAACAACGTGCTCACGCCGCTGGCCGCGACGGATTTCTCGTCCTACATCGCCCCGGTGCTGAACTCGGGCGCGGATATTCTGGTCCTGAATCATTACGGCGGCAACATGGTCAATTCGCTGACCAACGCGGTGCAGTTCGGCCTGCGTGACAAGCAAGTGAACGGCAAGACCTTCGAAATCGTCGTACCGCTCTATTCGGAACTGATGGCGAAAGGTGCCGGCGAGAACATCAAGGGCATCGTCGGTTCGCAGAACTGGGATTGGAAACTGCAGGACGAGGGAACCAAAGCGTTCGTCAGATCGTTCGGCACCAAGTTCGGTTTCCCGCCGAGCCAGGCCGCGCAGACCTGCTATGCCCAGACCTTGCTCTACGCGGACGCGGTCAACCGTGCGGGCAGCTTCAATCCCTGTGGCGTGGTCGACGCCCTGGAAGGGTTCGAATTCGACGGTCTGGGTAACGGCAAGACATTGTACCGCGCCGCCGATCATCAGTGCTTTAAGGATGTGCTGGTCGTGCGCGGCGCCGAAACCCCGGAATCGGACTTCCATTTGGTGGAAATCGTTGAGGTCACGCCGGTCGGGCAGGTCACCTACGATCCCGACCATCCGATGTTCGCGGGCGGCAGCCTGGGTCGGTGCAATCCGGGGGTCTGAGAGCGATCGAACATGGAACGGCGGCCCCCGGGCCGCCGTCTCCGCCCCGCCGCCGCGCCCCGCCGCGGCGATCCTCAACGCGACAGGTGGGCATGATGGACGCAATCCTGCTTCAAATTCTGAACGGTCTTGACAAAGGTTCGGCCTACGCGCTGATCGCGCTGGGGCTCACCATCATCTTCGGCACTTTGGGCGTGGTGAACTTCGCCCATGGGGCGCTGTTCATGATCGGGGCCTTCTGCGCCGTCACGCTCAGCCGGATCCTGCAATTGGCCAGGGAGACGGTCGATGAGACCAGAACCGATTTTCTCGGCAACCCGCTCAAGGTCAAGACGCCTTACGTCGAAATCTGGTTTGGCCCCGAAGTCGGAGCGGCGATCATAGACTGGGCGGTCCCTTTGGCGATCCTGTTCGCGATCCCGGTCATGATCCTGGTGGGCTTCGCGATGGAACGCGGCCTGATCAAGCATTTCTACAGGCGTCCGCACGCCGATCAGATTCTTGTGACCTTCGGTCTCGCCATCGTGCTGCAGGAGGTCGTAAAATATTTTTTCGGCGCGAACCCCATCCCGACCGCGGCGCCCGACGCCTTCAAAGGCTCGTTCGATTTCGGCGTATTGCTGGGTTTTGATCCCAATACCATCATCTACCCCTATTGGCGGATGATCTATTTCGCCTTCGCGATGCTCGTCATTGCCGGCGTGTTCGTCTTTCTGCAATTCACCACCTTCGGTATGGTGGTCCGCGCGGGCATGGCCGATCGGGAAACCGTGGGCATCCTGGGCATCGACATCGACAAACGCTTTACGATCATGTTTGGCATCGCGGCCGCCGTGGCCGGCCTGGCGGGTGTGATGTACGTGCCGATCAACCCGCCCAACTATCACATGGGGATGGATTTTCTCGTGCTGAGCTTCGTCGTGGTCGTCGTCGGCGGCATGGGGTCGTTGCCCGGGGCCGTGTTGGCGGGTTTCGTGCTCGGTATTCTGGAAAGCTTCGCCTCGATGGCCGCGGTGATCGCGATCATCCCGGGCATCAATCAGATCATTATTTACCTGGTGGCCATCATCGTGCTTCTCACCCGTCCGCGGGGTCTGATGGGCCGTAAAGGCGTGATGGAGGAATAAATCATGCTGGGTCTGCGTTCGAAAGACGTCACTCTTCTGGTCGTCGTCGCGATATTGACGTTGTTCGCGCCTTTCATTCTGAACCCGTTTCCGACGGGCAGCGATCTTGCGCAGTTCAACGCCGGTTATCCCGATCTGATGCAGCGTTTCGTGATCTTCGGCATCTTCGCCATCGGTTTCAACATTCTGTTCGGCCTGACCGGGTACCTGTCCTTCGGTCACGCGGCCTGTCTGGGTGCCGGATCCGATGCCGCCGGGGGGTTGTTCAAGCGGCTG
>JBCCVK010000155.1:0-6093 GCA_039195495.1 Pseudomonadota bacterium | reverse complement strand
TTTCCGGAAACTGGAAACAACCGGAAAGTAGAACGAGAACGATCGAGGCTGGGCGGATCATGGCGGGCTTTCACCGGAAGGATAGGCGGCGCGCGGCGCAAGGACAAGCTTAGATCTTGAATTGAACGCATGTTCATATAATCGAGGTGTATGGCGCGGACGCAGGGCTCCCATTCCAACGTCACGGGTCCCCGTGTGCGGGAGGTGGCTTTGCGGCTATTTGCCCGTCATGGGTTCGCGGCGGTGTCGATGCGCCGGATCGCCGAAGACGTCGGCGTGCAGGCGGGGGCGCTTTATCTCTATACGCCCGACAAGCAAACGCTGCTTTTCGATCTGATGAAACGGCATATGGACGAGTTGCTGGCAATGCCCAGGCCCGACGGGATGGCGCTGGAACAACTGGAGGCGTTTTGTCGCCGTCATATCCGGTTTCATCTGGATCGACCCGATCTGGTCTTCATCGCCTATATGGAACTGCGCAATCTGACATCGAAAAATTTCTCGATAATCAAGAGGCTGCGACGCCAGTACGAAGATCGGCTGGAGGCGATTCTGAAAAGCGGATGCGACGCGGGCCTCTTGGACACGCCCGACACCAAGCTGACGGCCATGGCGCTGATCGCGATGCTGACCGGGGTGAATACGTGGTATCGCGACGGCGGCCGCCTGAACCGGCGGACGATCGAGGACATCTATTGGGACATGGCGCGCAGGGTGGTTGGCGCATAGCTTGCGGCATCCCTCGAGCCGAAGCCGAGGGCAGGGCCATTCGGCCGCCGACAATTAGGGGGCGAGTCGTGCCCGCCGCCGAACATCCGTGACGTTTTGCGAAACGCGTCGATCGGTTCGATGCGCTTGCATCGAATCACCTTGCAACTTTCATGCTACGCGACCGCCACCCGCAGCGCCGGATGCGGGTGAAGCAACATTCCGCAGCGGGAAAATCTCTCAATTTTTCGCGATCGGCCGAATGGCCGTGATTTCGCTTTCGGGCAAGGCGGCCAGCATCTCGCGCACCGTCCGGCCGAGGACGGGATGGCGCCAGTCGGATGCGACATCGGACATGGGCACCAGAACGAAACCGCGATCCTGCAATCGCGGATGGGGCAGAATCAGATTTTCCGGCGTTTCCTCGACCTGCCGTTCGATGGACATACGCATCCAGCGCCGATATTCGTCGGGATTGGGCAGAATCGCATCACCGGAGCAAAGCAGATCGAGATCCAAGCTGCGGGGCGCCCAACGGATACGCCGCACACGGCCCAGATCGGCCTCGATGGCGTGTAACTTTTCAAGGAGGTCCTGCGGCGGCAGGTCGCCTTCGATGCGCACGACCGCGTTCACGAAATTGGGACCAGAGCCCGCCGGAATCGCCGGAGCTTCGTACAGATGACTGATTCGCCCTAGACAAAGGCCCGATTCCCATATCTTCTTGATGGCAAATCTCACAGTGTCAAGCGGAGAACCGACGGCCGACGCCACGTTACTACCTAACGCAACACAAGCAAATCTGTCTTTTTGTTGATTAGGAAATACTTGCGACACCGTCAAAACCCCCTATTTTTACCATGCTCCGGTTGGTTTGAAAACAAACTAGATTCACTCACGGCAAACAACACAAGCGGGGCTCATTACCGGAAGGACACATTCATGTTTTACAAGGACGAACGGCTTGCGCTGTTCATTGATGGATCGAATCTTTATGCAGCGGCCAAGACCCTCGGATTCGATATCGACTACAGACTGCTCCGGCAAGAATTCATGCGGCGTGGAAAGCTTCTGCGGGCTTTCTATTACACCGCATTGCTTGAAAACGACGAATATTCACCGATTCGTCCCCTGGTCGACTGGCTGCACTACAACGGGTTCACCATGGTTACCAAGCCGGCGAAGGAATACACCGATAACATGGGGCGGCGTAAGGTGAAGGGCAACATGGATATCGAATTAACCGTCGACGCGATGGAGTTGGCCCCCCATGTCGATCATATCGTTCTTTTTTCAGGGGACGGTGATTTCAGGCCCCTGGTGGCCGCTTTGCAGCGCAAGGGGGTGCGCGTGTCAGTCGCTTCCACCATCCGTATTCAGCCACCGATGATTTCGGACGATCTGCGTCGCCAGGCCGACAACTTCATCGAACTGGACGAACTCAAGGAGGTGATCGGACGTCCGCCGCGCGAGCAGCGTGGCAACGAAGCACGGTCCCAAGAGCATCAGGAAGGCTGATGCGTCAGGCACCGGAAGACGAAGCCGGGGGCAGGTCCGTTCGGGTCTTTCGGTGGCGGACATGCGCGATCGGGGCTGGACGCGGGGCGGTGGAACCCATACCTGCGACAGGCAGCGGGAGACGCCGATGATGGAAAAAAGACCACTTGCCTTGTATTTGGCCGCACCGCGCGGTTTTTGCGCCGGCGTGGACCGGGCCATCAAGATCGTCGAGATGGCTCTGGAGAAGTGGGGCGCCCCGGTTTTCGTGCGCCATGAAATCGTTCACAATAAATTCGTCGTGGACGAACTGCGCGAAAAGGGCGCGGTCTTTGTCGAGGACTTGCAAGAATGCCCCGATGACCGGCCGGTGATCTTCTCGGCCCATGGCGTGCCCAAGGCCGTGCCCGCAGAGGCGGCGAGACGCGGAATGATCTATGTCGACGCCACCTGTCCGCTGGTCAGCAAGGTGCATATCGAAACCGCGCGCCATCACGAAAACGGCCTGCAGATGGTGATGATCGGCCATGCCGGTCACCCCGAAACCGTCGGAACGATGGGTCAGCTGCCCGATGGCGAGGTTTTGCTGGTCGAGACGGTCGAGGATGTGGCCGCGCTCGTTCCACGCGATCCCGAGCGGCTGGCCTTCATCACGCAGACCACCCTGTCGGTCGACGAGACCGCCGGCATCGTGGCCGCTTTGCAGGCGCGGTTTCCGGCCATTGTCGGCCCTCGCAAGGAAGACATCTGCTACGCGACCACCAACCGGCAGACGGCGGTGAAGGCGATGGCGCCCGAAGTGGATGCGATGCTTGTGATCGGCGCTCCGAACTCCTCGAACTCGAAGCGGCTCGTGGAAGTGGCGCGTGCGGCGGGTTGCAGCCAGGCGCAGCTGGTGCAAAGAGCCTCCGACATCGATTGGCGCGCGCTCGAAGGCATTCGCGCTCTGGGCGTGACGGCGGGCGCCTCGGCCCCGGAGGTCCTGACGGAAGAAATCGTCGACGCGGTTCGAGACCGGTTCGATGTGACTTTGGAAGTGATGGAAACCGCAGTCGAAAACATCAGGTTCAAAGTGCCGCAGATCCTGCGCAAACCAGCCAAACAGGCGGTTTCTTGATCGTCTGGGAATTCCGGCCGCCACTGTAAATCGCCCGGGCCGAGGATCGTCGCGTCTGGTTTTCCGCCCCGCCGGTCTCATGCGCGCCGTGGGTGAAGGATACGTTTCGAGCTCGACACGCCGCGCGGTGGGCCGGGGGTGGGGAGCCGCGCATCGCACGGAAAGTCGACCGGTGGGGATTCGCATCTCCAGCGCGGAAAGGCAATCTCAGAACGTCCCGGCATGGGATGGCCTGCCTGCCTTACCCGCCCCGCCTGCGGTCTTTGAACGTTTCCCACATCGCACCCGGTCGCGCCCGATCATTCCACCCTCATACAATTGAAGCGATTGAAATGCCGGGAATTCCCCCATGCAACCATCCTGTCGGCGGCTGGCGTCCCGATCTCTGGCCTTCATCGTCCATTGGTTCTACAGACTTTGCCGGACGCGTGATAAGATGCGCGTATGGGCCGCAAAACGGCCGATTTCGCCCTTAGGAGGTCATCATGGACGGCGCACACGGCAAAAACGATCTGAGCGAGGTGGTCGCTTCGGACAAGGCCCATGTCTGGCATCATTTGGTGCAGCACAAGGCATTCGACACCACGGACCCGCGGATTGTCGTGGAAGGCAAGGGCGTTCATGTCTGGGACCAGCACGGCGAGAAATATCTGGACGGCCTGTCGGGCGGGGTTTGGACGGTGAATGTCGGCTATGGCCGAGAGACCATCGCCGACGCGGTGCGCGATCAGATCCTGAAGATGAACTTTTTCGGCGGCGCGGTCGGCACGGTTCCCGGCGCGGTTTTCGCCCGGCGTCTGATCGAGAAGATGCCGGGCATGAGCCGGGTCTATTACGCCAGTTCGGGATCTGAAGCCAACGAGAAAGCCTATAAGATCATCCGTCAGATCGCTCATAAGCGGTATGGAGGCAAGAAGCATAAAATCCTCTACCGCGATCGCGACTACCATGGCGGCACCCTGGCGGCGATGTCCGCCGGCGGCCAGGATGAACGCAACGCGCACTACGGTCCGTTCGCTCCCGGATTTGTCCGGGTGCCCCATTGCCTCGAATACCGTGCGCAGCCGGAATTGGCGGGCGCGGATTACGGAGTGAAGGCCGCCAAGGCGATCGAGGAGGTCATCCTGCGCGAAGGACCCGACACGGTGGGCGCGCTGAGCTTGGAGACGGTGACTGCCGGGGGGGGCGTGATCGTACCGCCCGAAGGCTATTGGGAGACGGTTCAGGATATCTGCAGGCGATACGATATCCTGCTGCATCTCGACGAGGTCGTTTGCGGTCTGGGCCGAATCGGAGCTTGGTTCGGTTATCAGAAATTCGACATCAAACCCGATATTGTCACGATGGCCAAAGGTGTCGCCTCGGGCTATGCCGCGATTTCGTGCTGCGTGACGACGCAAACCGTTTTCGAGATGTTCAAGGACGCCCCCGATGATCCGCTCAGTTATTTTCGAGACATCTCCACATTTGGCGGTTGTACGGCCGGTCCGGCGGCAGCCTTGGAGAATATGGCGATCATCGAGCGCGAGAACCTGCTTGAAAATACCCAGGCGATGGGGGCGCGTCTGATGGACAACCTGCGCGCATTGATGGACAAGCATCGCGTCATCGGCGACGTGCGCGGGGCGGGTCTGTTTTGCGGGGCCGAATTGGTGAACGACCGTGCCACCAAAGAGCCATTGGAGGAGCGCAAGGTCGCCGCGGTCGTCGGGGAATGTATGGCGCAAGGGGTTATCATCGGCGCCACCAACCGTTCGGTGCCCGGTTTCAACAACACACTCTGCTTCAGCCCGGCATTGATTGCGCGGTCCGGGGACATCGACCATCTGACCGATGCGCTGGACCGGGCGCTGGGCAAGCTGTTCGACTGACCGGTGATTATCGTAGCTGTCGCGCAAGATGGAAATGCCGGCGGCCGGTGAAAGGGCCTGTGAAAACATCTCAGGCAAGATGATCGCCGGTCAGAAGCGGCTCTCGGCACGACGGGGCCGAACATTCCCATCATCCTGCCCAACGCGGCAGCAGGTGACGCGATGTCGTATCGATTTCCGTCATATTGCCAGTTAATGCCGGTATTGGTAATAGAATCTAACCAATATCGGCCAAAGGACCGCCCGAATGCCCATCATCACCAATGTCGAAGACCTGCGTCGGATTTATGAACGCCGGGTTCCCCGGATGTTTTACGATTATACCCAGTCCGGTAGCTGGACCGAGCAAACGTTCCGCGAGAACACATCCGATTTCGACAAGATCCGCTTTCGCCAACGGGTCGCTGTCAATATGGAGGGACGCAGCACCAAGGCGCGGATGATCGGGCAGGACGTGTCGATGCCCGTGGCCCTGGCACCGGTGGGTTTGACCGGCATGCAATGCGCCGACGGTGAGATTAAGGCCGCGCGTGCGGCCGAGACGTTCGGCATCCCCTTCACGTTGACCACCATGTCCATCTGTTCGATCGAGGATGTCGCCGCCCATACCGTCAAACCTTTCTGGTTTCAGCTTTACGTGATGCGCGACAGGGATTTCGTCAGCCGCTTGATCCAGCGTGCCAAAGACGCCAAATGTTCGGCCCTCGTCGTTACCCTGGATCTTCAAATTCTTGGCCAGCGTCACAAGGACCTGAAAAACGGTCTCTCGGCCCCACCCAAGCCGACATTGAAGACCATGGCGAATCTGGCGACGAAATGGGCTTGGGGCCTGGAGATGCTGAAAACCAAACGTCGCTTTTTCGGCAATATCATCGGGCATGTCGAAGGTATCAAAGATGC
>JBCCVK010000154.1:0-6158 GCA_039195495.1 Pseudomonadota bacterium | reverse complement strand
CGCTCGCCCCTCTGCGGTTCCACCGTCACCGTGGACGTAGAGGTCGCCGATGGCCGAATCATCGGTTTTGGCCATGATGTGAAAGCCTGCGCCTTGGGCCAGGCGGCCGCCTCAATCGTGGCACGCGGCATTCTCGGCCTGACACAGACCGAGGTGAGGCGGGCGCGCGATCAATTGCGGGCGATGCTGAAGTCAAACGGCCCGACGCCCGGCGCCCCTTTCGAGGAGTTGAAGATCCTGCAGCCCGCGCGTGAATACAAGAATCGCCACGCTTCGATCCTGTTGAGTTTGGAGGCCACGGTCGAGGCCATGGACCAGGCCGCAGCCGCCTGTGCCTGACCGGCGGCCATCGTGAAGACCCCGCAAGGGCCGATTCATGGCGCCTTGTAAAAAAAACCGCCGCACATCCGTTTCCGGATGGCGGCGGAGTAAAGCGTTCCGCAGGATTCGGGTCAAGCCGGTATGAGGCGAACCGACAGGGACGGTGAGCACTGTGCGCAGTGTGGGGAATAGGACAGTGCGATGACCCGGCTGCAGAACGCGGGCAGATGGCTATATCAGGCAAATATCGGCAAATGCAGAAAGACCATGAGCATCACCGTCAGAGCCAGGACACCGAAAGCGTCCTGCAACAGCGTGTCGGAAGAGTGGACCAGAACGGTCTTGATATCGTTCAGCATCACGGAAACCTGTCTTCAAATCCCTTTGTTCTTTTTTTGTTCTCATATCGGCGCGATAAAGTAAAGAACTTTCTGCGAACATTTTCGGAGTGAACGTGAAACGCTCGTCAGCCCACCGAAATCAAACGGATCGCTTTGTCCTGCTCCATCAACCATAGCAGAACACGGGCCGCCCTGCCCCGTGCGGACGACAATCCGGGATCCTCGGCCAGCAGTTTCCGAGCGTCCGTCCGGGCGAGGAACATCAGCGCCGCATGTCGTTCCAGGTCCGCCATGCGGAAACGCGGCAGGCCCGATTGCGCGGTACCGATCAGATCGCCCGCGCCCCGGATGGCCAGATCTTCCTCCGCGATGCGAAACCCGTCCTCGGTTTCGCGCAGAATGGTCAGCCGGCGTTCCGCAGCCGCATTCAGAGGGGGGTGATACATCAGCAGACATGTCGATGCCGCCGACCCGCGGCCCACCCGCCCCCTGAGCTGATGCAATTGCGCCAGTCCAAAGATTTCGGCCCGCTCGATCACCATGATCGAGGCGTTCGGTACGTTCACACCCACTTCGATCACGGTCGTCGCCACCAGCACCTTGGTCTGACCGGCCACGAAACGGGCCATGGCGGCATCTTTCTCTGCGGGCGGCAACTGACCATGCACCAATCCCACGCGCCCCTCCCCCATCACCATGCGCAAATGCCCGAAACGCTCCTCGGCCGCGGTCAGATCGCTGATCTCGCTTTCGTCGACCAGCGGACATACCCAATAGGCCTGCCGCCCCGCGGCAATCGCCGCCCTAAGATGCTCGACCACCTCGCCCACGCGGCCGGCGGAAACCATCGCGGTTTTCACGGGCATCCGCCCCGGCGGCTTTTCATCGAGAACCGAAAGCTCCATATCGCCGTATTGCGTCAGCGCCAAACTGCGCGGGATCGGCGTGGCGGTCATGATCAGGACATCCACCGCCTGCCCCTTGGCCCCAAGATCCATACGCTGACGCACGCCAAAGCGATGTTGCTCGTCGATCACGGCGATGCGCAGGTCGTGAAACACCACATCCGGCTGGAACACGGCATGCGTGCCGACCAGAACCTGTATCTCGCCCCTTTGCAACGCGGCCAGTTTCGCGCGCCGCTCCGTGCCCTTGTCGCGGCCCGTCAGAAGCGCCGGCGTCACGCCCGCCGCGTCGGTCAGCGTGCGCAGTCCTTCCAGATGCTGCCGGGCGAGGATTTCGGTCGGCGCCATCATCACGGCCTGCCCCCCCGCCTCGACCGCAGCCAGCAGCGCCATCGACGCGACCAGCGTCTTGCCGGCACCCACATCGCCCTGCAGCAAACGGTTCATCCTGAAGGGCACCGCCATATCACCGACGATCTCGCCGATGGCGCGCTCTTGCGCACGCGTCGGAAGATATGGAAGCGCAGCCAGCGCCCTGGCCTGCAAATGCCCGGTGGCGTGTGAAGAGCGGCCCGGACTTTCGCGATTGCGCGCACGCGCCAGTCCCAAGGTCAGCTGATGCGCCAGCAATTCATCATATGCAAGCCGTTGCCGCGCTGGATGGGCAGGCGCAAGATCGGCCTGCGTTTCAGGCATGTGAACCTTCGTCAAGGCCGCGGAAAAACCGGGCCATCCCTTGCGCGTCACCAATGTCTGATCGATCCATTCATCCAATTGCGGCAGCCGCGCCAAGGCCGCGCCCATGGCCTTGGCCATGACCTTGGGCCCGACCCCTGCCGTCAATGGCCAAACCGGTTCGAAATCCGGGACCGTGCCGGCCTCTTGGGGCTTTAGAATATGATCGGGATGAACCATCTGGGCAACGCCATCGAACAGCTCCAACTTGCCCGAGATCAGCCGGCGCTGACCGGTCGGCAGTTGTCTTTGCAGATAATTGCCACGTGCGTGGAAGAAGATCAGTTGAAAGGAAGTGCGCGCGTCCTCGACCATGACGCGATAGGGTCCGTCTTTTCGTTGGCTGGGCCGATGATCGTGGACCGTTACCTCGACCGTCACGATGCTGCCGGGCTCGACCCCCTGCACCGTTTCCCGCAGGCGCCGATCGATCACATTGTGGGGCAGCGTGAACAACAGATCGCGGGGCTTTTCGATATGCAGCTTCTTGAATGCCTTCGCCGTCTTCGGCCCGACACCGTCCAGGGTTTCCAGGGCCGCGAAAACCGGGAAAAGAACGGGTGGGCGACCGGTCATACCTCAGGCATCGCCGATGAGTCGCAGCCAGCCATCTTCGTCGACCGTCGCGACGCCCAGTTCCGCGGCCTTTTTGATCTTGGAACCGGCCCCCGGTCCGGCCACCACCAAATCGGTCTTGGCCGACACGCTGCCGGAGACTTTGGCCCCCAGCGTTTCGGCCCGCGCCTTGGCCTCGGCCCGGGTCATTTTCTCCAGCGTACCGGTGAAAACCACCGTCTTGCCCGTCACCGGACTGTCCGCGTCCACATCCTGGCCTGCATCCTCGATGGTCAGTCTGGCCACCAGCCGGTCGATCAGGGCGCGTTCGGCCTCTTGCTGGAACGCGGTCACGAGAGAGGCCGCCATCACATGCCCCACCCCGTCGATTGCGATCAGATCGTCCCAGGCGTCCCCTTCGCCCACGGTGGCGACAGTCATCGCCGCCTCGAAATTGGCCCAGCTGATGTAATGACTGGCCAGCAATGCCGAAGCACTCTCGCCCACATGGCGAATGCCCAGGGCGAAGATCAAACGATTCAGGGCGATCGTCCGCTTATCCTCGATGGCGTCGAAAAGACTGCTGGCGGATTTCTCGCCCCAGCCCTCCCTATTCTTCAGTTGCCGCATCCCGGTTCCATAATTCCTTCGCAGATCGAAGATATCCACCGGCTCCTCGATCCAGCCGTCCCTGTAAAACTGTTCGATCTGCTTGGCGCCAAGCCCTTCGATGTCAAACGCCATGCGGCCAACGAAATGCTTGAGCTTTTCCACGGCCTGCGCGGGACAGATCAAACCACCGGTACAACGGTGGACGGCATCCCCTTTTTCCCTTACGGCATCCGAGCCGCATTGGGGGCATTTGCCGGGAAACAGGAACGACACCGCATCGGCCGGCCTTCGAGCAAGATCCACATCGGCCACTTTGGGGATCACATCGCCCGCGCGGTAGACTTTTACCCAATCGCCGACACGAATGTCCCTACCATCGCGAATCACGCCCCCCTTGCTGTCCAGCCCTTTGATGTAATCCTCGTTATGCAGCGTCGCGTTCGACACGACCACACCGCCCACGGTCACCGGGGCCAGCCGTGCCACGGGGCTGAGCGCCCCCGTGCGTCCCACCTGAATGTCGATGCCAATCAATCGGGTCCAGGCGGATTCCGCCGGAAACTTATGCGCGACCGCCCATCGCGGCGTGGTCGAGCGCACCCCGAGACGCCGCTGCAACTCCAGATCGTTGACCTTGTAGACGACGCCGTCGATGTCATAATCCAGCATTCCGCGCCGCGCCTCGATCAACCTGTAATGGGCGGTCAATGCGTCCGGCGCCGAAAAGACCGCGGTCAGCGGATTGGTTCGAAACCCTAAATCCGAAAGCCGCGCGATCGATCCCATCTGCGTGCGAGATAGCGGCTTCGACAATTCACCCCACGCATACGCGAAAAAGGCCAGCGGCCGCGTCTTCGTGATTTCGGCATCCAGCTGGCGCAACGACCCGGCCGCCGCGTTGCGAGGATTGGCGAAAATCTTGCCACCGACCGCGGCCTGGCGGGCATTGAGCGCGTTAAAATCGGCATGGGTCATGTACACTTCGCCGCGCACCTCGAGCACGTCCGGCGCACCGACCAATTCCGCGGGGATGGTTTCGATGGCGTGAGCGTTGGCGGTGACGCTTTCCCCCACCACCCCGTCACCACGGGTGGCCGCCTGCACCAGCCGCCCATGTTCATAACGCAGCGACAAGGACAGTCCGTCGATCTTGGGCTCGGCCGTGAACTCGACGATATCGTCGTCCCGAAGACCCAGGTGTTTTTTCACCCGGCCGACGAAATCAATGACGTCGGCGTCCGCGAAGGCGTTGCCCAGCGACAGCATCCGCACCGCATGGGTGACTTTCGAGAAACCCTCGGCGGCGGGGGCTCCCACCTGCTCACTGGGACTGTCGGCGCGCTTAAGATGTGGAAACCGCGCTTCGATCACCGTGTTGCGGCGCTTCAGCCGGTCATATTCGGCATCCGGAATCTCGGGGGCGTCTTCGGCGTGATAAGCACGATTCGCCCGTGCCAGCAGCCCGGCCAGCAGAGCCAGTTCGGTTTTGGCGCATGCCTCGGTCAGCTTTTCGACCGGCGCTCCAAAGATAGGTGCATCATCGGACATGCGAAGGCTCCGAAGGTTGCTTTCTTTTTTGATAGAAGCCGCCCCTGGTCGCGTCCAGAGGGGAAGCGGCCTTCCGGTTTGGTTTCCCTTGTCCCTATCCCATGTCGCGGGGGCCCCGTCGGCCATGCAAGGCGACGCGCCGTCCGGACGGCGGCACGGTCCATGGATGGACTGTCCGCGACCTCTCCGGTTTTCACGCTTCCGACGAGCAGGCCCCGTGGTTCAGGAACATCGATATCCCCTTGCCCCGACCACATCGGCGGCACATTACAACGCGTGAGGATTTCGGCGGATTTGACGGCGAAGCACGCTGCCCGCGCAGCACAACCGCAGCGACAAAATTCGTATCGAAAATCTTAAGACCCGCGCGACGAGGTTATATCATGCTGATCCGCCCCGCCATCGACGCCGACCGCGCCGCGATCGCCGCACTGCATATCCGCAGTTGGTCCTGCAGCTATCGCGGCATGCTGCCCGACGCCTATCTGGACGGGCCGATGGCCGCCGACTTGCATGCCAAATGGACCAAGCGCCGTTTCAGTACCGCGCTCTGGGCGTGGGTGGCGGAGGACAACGGCTCCTTACGAGGCTTTGTCTGCATCGAGGGCGGTCGACCCGCCTTGATCGACAACGTCCATGTCGATCCCGACCATCGCTCCAAGGGTCTCGGCTTACGATTGATGAATACGGCCATCGAAGATGCATGCGCCAGGGGGCACGGCCATCTCTATCTGGCCGTCTTGTCCGCCAACACGCGCGCCAAGGCTTTTTACACCCGCATGGGCGGGAGAGTGATCGCGGAGCAGGAAGATGAGGTCTTCGGCCAGCCGGTCCGTTCCTTCCGAATCGAATGGGGCGGCCCATCGAACGCATGAGACGTTCATACCGGCCACCGCATCTTACGGGCAGGTGCGGAAAGACCTCACGATCCGGGTCCCGCGTGAATGGAAAATCGGGACCGTCGCGAATGTTCCCGCCCGGTCAGCGATACACCCGAACGCGCCTCTCCGTCGCTCTGCGGCCTGCCGGGCACGCCAAACCTACAGGCGTTCGATGGCCAAGGCGATGCCCTGACCACCACCGATGCACATGGTGATCAGGGCTTTTGAACCGCGTGTCCTTTCAAGTTCGTAAAGTGCCT
>JBCCVK010000153.1:0-6223 GCA_039195495.1 Pseudomonadota bacterium | reverse complement strand
CCGTCAAGATTGAAATCAGACAACCCACCACCACGAGAACGACCCATCGTCCAAAGCCACGAGAACGCACCAGCTTCCGAGAAAGTGCCGTCGGCGCGGCGCATCAAGAGATTATTGGGGTCACGCATCGCGTTCGAGGGCATTTGATCCACATTGCCCTTCGCAATGAACAGATCGGAACGGCCGTCGTTGTCGACATCCGCGAATTCGGCATGCCAGCCCGTCGAGGGACGCCCATCATCCCCGATATGGGGACGCTGCGCGAAAGCGCCGATTGCATAGGGCGCCATTTCATAGCGCCCCTCGGCATCTTGTATCATCATCAACTGATCGCCCATCGACGTCAGCACGACATCAGGGCGGGTGTCTCCGTCGATGTCCTCCGAAGCGATGCCCATGCCCCAGATCGAAATCGCCTCCCACCCGTCGGCGGCGGTCAGCGGGCGCGGTTCCGGCATGAACCACATCTGTTCCGATCCGCCACGCACGTAATAGTGGCGGTCGTTCGATATCCGAAGATCCGCCCGACCCCGGCGGCGCCAGTCGGAGAACAGGATCGACAAGGCGCAATATCCCGGCTTCAGGAGATGTGGCCGCCCGTATCCTTTTGCGCCGAAACGGTAGAGATGATTCGCGTCGCAGGCTTCGAACGGGCCGTCGGGATCGTTTCGGTCGACATAGTGGCCGAAGGCGAGGGTCGGCCAGTCCGCGCCCGGCTCCCAGGTCGCGCTGAAAGCCGTGGACCAGTGATCGCCGAATTCGGGCGCCCATTCCGGGAGGCTGAATGCGCAATTGCCTTCCCCGCGCAGAATCTGGTCGGGACCCGTGCGCAGAACGACCAGGTCGGGATGAGCGTCCCCGTTTATGTCCAGGGGATAGGCGCCCGTCACGCCGGTCATCGACGGGGCGTCGGCCGCTTCGAACGCCAAGTCGCCCCCGATGGACGAGCGGTTGATGAACAGCTGCGCGGCGGCGTCGCCGCCCGCGGCGAAAATGTCCGGCAGCGCATCGCCGTTACAATCGAAGATCGCGCCGCCGCCGCCCACGAAATGCTCCCACCCGCCTGTATAGGAGTGGCGGCCGGGCAGGGCGTCGCGGCGGTCCCTGAAGGCGGGGGGTGCCGCCTGCGCGCAGGTCGCCGCCAGGAGCGCGAGGGACAGGCAGGATCTTTTCACGTGCCTCATGCGCCCGTCCTGTCGACGCCGAACAGCGTGTCGGTGACCTGGGACAGGGCCAGCGCCGCGGCTCCCCGGGCCCAGACCGGGCCCCCCCACGCGTTTATGTCCACGCGCGGCGGATCGCGGCCGGTGTCCAGGACCAGCGCACGCATTTCGGCCAGGACCTCTTCGGCGTAGAGATAGTCGAAGCGCATCCGTTCGCCGGATAGAATGATCAGGTTGGGATCGAACAGATTCACCACATTCGCCAGCCCGACCGATAGAAACCGGCCGGCGCGCCGAAAGATCGAACGCGCCGCCAGATTGCCCGCCTTGGCCTGATCGTAAAGGCTTTCCAGCATCAGCTGCGGTGTTTCGGTATTCTTCCGATTCCAGTCGAGCGCCGTCGAGGCCTCGCGCACCAGCGCGTAATCCGCCACGTAAGCCTCAAGACATCCGCGCTGCCCGCAGCGACAGAGCGCCCCATCGAGTTGCACCTTGATATGGCCGAGCTCCATCCCCATTCCCATCGAGCCGCGAAACAGCCGGTTGTTCAGCACCAATCCCATGCCGACGCCATGTTCGATGGTGACCACGGCGAAATCGCTCATGGCCCGTCCGGCGCCGAACCACAGCTCGGCGAGGGTCAGGACATTCGCGTCGTTGTCGATATATACCGGCATGCCGAACTGCTCCGACAGGGCGGATTTCAGGCAGACACCGCGTTCGTGCAGGATCGGTGACCACGGTACCCGGCCTTTCGCGTGATCCACGGCGCCCGGCAGGCCCAGCCCGACCGCTTGAAGATCGGATTCGCCCAAGCCCGCGTTTTCGAGGGCCTCATCGAACAGCATCTTCGTTTCGTGCAGGATGGTCGCCAGATTCGTTTTCAGGGCGCCGCTTGGAACCGCCGTCTGCGTCAGCTCCCGGCCCGAGAAGTCCAGCACGACAGCCGAATGCAGCTCGTCCGACAGCTTCATGCCCATGACATAGCCGGCTTCGGCACGCACGCCCAGCGCGACGGGCGGTCGTCCGCGCACGTTGTCGCGTATCGTGCCTTCGGATTCGAATATCCATCCTTCGGAAATCAATTCCGAAGTTGCCGCCGTGACCGATCCCGGACTGATGCCCAGGGCTTTGGCCACGTCCACGCGCGGCAGCTTCCCCGCCGATCGTACCCTTTCGAAGACCTGTTGCTTCAAGGGCTTGTTTTCGGTGCCCGGACTCGACAGCAGAGGTCCGCATCCGGATGACGGGTTGATCTTGGTGGTGGGATGGGATTCGCTGCGCATTTGATTCACTAACCAAAAGAAATATATCCTAAATGATTCCAAAAATCAAATTTTTAGCAAGAAATTCTGCTTTATCATCATGATTGCGCGTTTTCTTAGACCGCAACGTAAAAATAATTTTGACATCTGAAATAATTCCGGGCATGGTTCCGGATGTCAAATCAGATTCTGACTGCCTGAATACTCAGATACGATCATTGGGAGGAACAGGATGCGTAAGGTTCTAACGGCCGCGGCGGCCGCGGCGGCTTTGGCCTCGACCGCCCTTGCGGATGGCCATGGGGTCACCGTGGGCGTGAGTTGGTCGAACTTTCAGGAAGAGCGCTGGAAAACCGATGAAGCGGCGATCAAGGCGGCGTTGGATGCCGCCGGGGCGAGATACGTGTCCGCGGATGCGCAATCCTCGTCGGCCAAGCAACTGTCGGATGTCGAATCGCTGATCGCGCAGGGCGTCGATGCCCTGATCATTCTCGCCCAGGATGCCCAGGCCATCGGTCCGGCCGTTCAGGCCGCTACGGACGAGGGCATTCCGGTCGTCGGTTATGACCGGCTGATCGAGGATGCGCGCGCTTTCTATCTCACCTTTGACAATGTCGAAGTTGGCCGGATGCAAGCGCGTGCCGTGCTCGAAGCGGCGCCGAAAGGTCGCTATGTCATGATCAAGGGGTCTCCGACCGATCCGAATGCGGATTTCCTGCGCGGTGGTCAGCAGGAAGTCCTGCAGGCCGCGATCGATTCCGGTGACATCACCATCGTCGGCGAAGCCTATACCGATGGCTGGCTGCCAGCGAACGCCCAACGCAACATGGAGCAGATCCTTACCGCGACCGACAACGGAGTCGATGCCGTCGTGGCCTCGAACGACGGCACGGCGGGCGGTGTCGTGGCGGCCTTGACCGCTCAGGGTATGGAAGGCATTCCGGTTTCGGGGCAGGACGGTGATCACGCCGCGCTGAACCGCGTCGCCAACGGTACGCAGACCGTATCGGTATGGAAAGATGCCCGCGACCTCGGCAGGGCGGCCGGTGAGATCGCCGTGGCCCTGGCCCGCGATACGGCAATGGCGGATGTCGAGGGCGCGCAATCCTGGACCTCGCCCGGCGGCGCGACATTGAACGCCATGTTCCTTGCGCCGGTTCCGGTGACCGCCGCCAACTTGTCACGCGTGGTCGAGGCCGGCTGGATCGACGAACGGGCGCTTTGCCAGGGTGTCGTGAACGGTCCGGTGCCCTGTAACCGATAAGCCGCGGTTTTCACGACCGACCCCAACCCCCGATCCGCGCCCCGGCCTCTGCTTGTGTGCCGGCCTTCCCGCACCCCGCAGCGAGAGCCCGGCGATGTCCGGGGCGCGCGGCCCCCTTTATTCGGATGTTCAAGCCATGAACGATACGACCGAACCGCATGTCTTCTTGTCTCAACGACGGACCGGCTTCGCCGCGTTGGAACTCGATACCCGCCTTCTGGGCATGATCGTCGCTTTCATCGTCGTGTGTCTGGTCTTCAATGTTCTGACGGACGGGCGTTTCCTGACCCCGCGCAATATCTTCAACTTGACGATCCAGACGGTCAGCGTGGCGATCATGGCCACGGCCATGGTGTTCGTCATCGTCACGCGCCATATCGATCTGAGCGTCGGGTCGCTCTTGGCGGCGTGTTCGGCGATGATGGCGATGACGCAAACGCAATGGATGCCCGAGGCGATGGGTCTTGAACCGGGCCATCCGCTCATTCCGTGGGCGGCGATCGGGATCGGCATCGTTTCCGGTATCCTGATCGGGGCGTTTCACGGCTGGATGATCGGTTATCTGGCGATCCCCGCATTCATCGTGACCCTCGGCGGCCTGCTGGTCTGGCGCAATGTCGCTTGGTACCTGACCAGCGGTCAGACGATCGGGCCGCTGGATTCGACCTTCCTGAAATTCGGGGGGATCAACGGCACGCTTGGAACCACGGGATCGTGGATCGTCGGTATCCTCGCCGTCCTGACCGCGGTGTGGGGGCTCTGGATCGCGCGCCGCAGCAAGATCGCGCATGGTTTTCCCGTCAAGCCGGTCTGGGCGGAACTGACGCTGGGTCTGCTGGTCGCCGGCGGCATTCTGGGGTTCGTCGCCATCCTGAACGCTTATGAGATTCCGACGCGTCGTCTGCAGCGCATGTTCGAGGCGCGGGGCGAGATCATGCCCGAAGGATATGGCGCGGGCTATGGCGTGCCTTACTCGGTGCTTTTGCTGATCGCGATTGCCGTCGGTATGACGCTGATCGCCAAACGCACCCGTCTGGGGCGATATATCTTCGCCACCGGCGGCAATCCCGATGCCGCGGAACTCGGCGGTATCAACACGCGTTTGCTGACCGTCAAGGTCTTCGCCATCGTTGGCGCGCTTTGCGCCGTCTCGGCCGTGGTCGCCTCGGCCCGGCTGACCAATCACTCCAACGACATCGGCACGCTGGACGAGTTGCGGGTGATCGCGGCGGCCGTTATCGGCGGCACCGCGCTGGCGGGTGGCGTCGGTACCATACACGGTGCGATTCTGGGCGCGTTGATCATGCAGTCGCTGCAGTCGGGCATGGCGATGGTGGGTGTCGATGCGCCGCTGCAAAACATCGTGGTCGGCATGGTTCTGGTTTTCGCCGTCCTTGCGGATATCGTGTATCGTAAACGTATGGGGGGAAGATCATGACGCCGCTCGTCGAACTCAGGGATATTTCGATCGCCTTCGGCGGCGTTCGCGCGGTCGATCACGTATCCATCGATCTGTATCCGGGCGAGGTCGTGGGGCTTTTGGGGCATAACGGGGCCGGCAAGTCCACCTTGATCAAGATCCTCTCGGGGGCTTACCAGAAGGATGGCGGCGAGATCCGGATCAATGGCGAGAAGGCCGAGATCAACAGCCCGCGCGATGCACGCGGATACAATATAGAGACGATCTATCAGACGCTTGCCCTGGCCGACAATCTCGATGCCTCGTCGAATCTTTTCCTGGGGCGGGAATTGGTCACGTCGCTGGGTCTGATCGACGACGCCAGGATGGAGGCCGAAACGCGCCGGATCATGGCGCGGCTCAATCCCAACTTCAAAAAGATCAACGAGCCGGTTTCGGCTTTGTCCGGCGGTCAGCGGCAGTCCGTCGCCATCGCGCGCGCGGTCTATTTCAATGCCAGGATTCTAATCATGGACGAGCCTACCGCGGCACTGGGCGTGCATGAGACCAAGATGGTCGCCGATCTGATCCAAGAGTTGAAGAAACAGGGCCTAGGCATCTTTCTGATTTCTCACGACACGCGCGAGATGATGGAATTGTGCGATCGGGTCTCGGTCATGAAAAACGGCCAGCTCGTCGGGACCGAGCGCGTCGAGGACGTTACCGAGGATGATATCCTGTCGATGATCATTCTCGGTAAAAATCCCAGAGCGTCCGATTGATGGTCGGCGGGGTCGTGGTTTTTCGCCGCCTTCCTTCGCCGCGTCGCATCGCCATGCGCCGGCGGCGGGGGATTGACCTTGTCCCGGCGGGGGTTGGGGGGAGCTAGGATGTTCATAGGTTTGGATCTCGGCACGTCGGGCGTGAAGGGCGTGGTCATCGATGCGGATCAGTCGCTTCTTGCCGAGGCGGTCGCGCCGCTGCGCGTCCAGCGTCCCCATCCCGGCTGGTCCGAACAGCGCCCCGCCGACTGGCTGAGCGCCGCCGCCACGGTGATGGACGATCTGTCCGCCAGGCTGAATCTTCGCGGGGTTCGGGGAATCGGCCTGAGCGGCCAGATGCATGGTGCGGT
>JBCCVK010000152.1:0-6262 GCA_039195495.1 Pseudomonadota bacterium | reverse complement strand
GTGTTCTCGACCTCCGTCGGCGAATAGGTTTGACCCGAACGGATTCTGTTCACCGCCAGGAATTCATCCGGATCGATCTCTTCCAGATCCGACGTGGCGACGACCTCTGCGAAATCGAAGCTCTGCCCTTCACGCAGGGTGAAGGTGATGAAGTAACCATCCCGCTCACGGCTCAGTTCGGCCGTGACGTCCAGAATCTGGAAATCGACGAAACCGCGTGACTGGTAGAAATCGGTCAGCACCTGTTTGTCGAACTCGATCCGGTCGGCGATGAACGTATCCGAACGGATGAGGGCGCGCAGCAGACCCGCCTGTTTCGATTCGATGACACGGCGCAGACGACGGTCGGAATAGGTGCGATTGCCCACAAAGCTGATCCGCTGCGTCTCAACGACGGCCCCTTCGGTGATCTCGAAGACCAGATCGACACGGTTGTTGGAGCGGCGGATGATCTTCGGCTCCACCTCGGCCGCCAGACGCCCGGCTTCCCGGTATGCGGCGGTGACGGCGTCGGCGTCGGCCTCCGCCTGTGACGGCGAATAGATACGGCGCGGGGCGGAAACCACGACTTCGGCCAGCGCGTCGTCCCTGATGCGGCGGTTCCCCTCGAAATTGACAAGGTTGATCGTCGGATATTCGCGCACCGTGATCCGCAGCGTATTGCCGCGGGGGATCAGTTCGACCGCCTCGAACAGCCCACTGCCCTGAATCCGCTGGAACGCGGCATTCAACTGCCCCGCCGTAACCGTCTGGCCGCTGGGCAGCGCCGCGTAGGACAGAATGGTGCCGTCCTCGATCCGAACGTTGCCGTCGATCTCGATGGACTCGAACCGGAAGGACTGGGCGGAAGCCGGCGCACCGACAACCACGGTCAACGCGACCAGCAGACAGGGCAAACCCGCCAAGCAAACAAGAAAACGGCGCATAACCGCGACGCCAAAGGAAGCACTCATTCCGAAGACTCTCGTTTTATCACCCGGTTTGCGAACCTGCGTACCTGCTCGCAGCCCTCTTGTCAAAACGAAGAAGCATATCGCGAACATCTTATCCACAATGGTCGGCCGTTAAATCATCGCCCACAATCAGTCGGTTAGATCAGGCTGCGAAGGCGCGGCCGCTCGCGTCAAGGGATAAAACGCCGATCGCGGGCCGACGATCCGGCGCCCAAGGCGGAAGAAACGGCGAGACTCCGGCCAAGCCCAGGACCGTCAAGGACAAAACAGATCATTCGCCAAGGCGAACAGCATCAAGAGCAGAATCAGCGCCAGGCCGACGGTCAGGAACACGCGCAAGATCCTGTCGCTGGGCGGGCGCCCGGACACGGCCTCGTAGGCGTGAAAGACCAGATGTCCACCATCGAGGACCGGAATCGGCAACAGGTTCAGCAGACCGATCGCCGTCGACAGAACCGCGATGAACCAGATGTAGTTGTCGATGCCCTGGCTGGCCACGGCACCCGTGGTCTCGGCGATGCCGATCGGCCCCTGCAGGTTGCAGCTGCTGATTGCACCGGTGGCGACATGGGCCAGTCCGGACAGACTGGATTGAATTATGCTCATCACCTGTTCGGCACCATGCCACAGCGCCGAAACCGGATCAGGCCGTGTGGTCCGCGGTTCAAAGAACAGCCCACCCGACACCCCGATCAGATAACGGGTCTCGAACCCACCATTCTCGGCCGGCACGTCCGCCCGGCGCGGTTCGAGCGTTATCTCCCGCGTCGCGCCGTCCCGCCAGACGACGAGGGCAAGGGGCCGCCCTTCGGATCGGGCCACGGCGGCCTGCAGTTCGCGAAAGGCGAAGATCGGGGTGCCGTTGACGGCGGTGATCACGTCCCCTTCGGTCAGGCCGGCCTCGATGGCCGCGGCACGCGGCTGCACGGCATCGGCGATCGGAGGCAGTGGAAAAGGTCCTTGAACCGTCAGCCTCTCACCGTTTTCACGTTCGATCCCGTAGGAGACCGGCCCGGCCTCCAGTCGGGCGCTCGCCTCGAAAAGCTCTTGGACCGACCCCACGCCCCTATCGTTGACCGAGATCACCCGATCTCCCGGCCTGAGATCGTTTTCCATTTCCATCCATGGCAGAGGCTTGAGGCTACCGATCGTGGGCACCCCCTGCGCGATGCCCTGCCACCAGACGAATCCGCCGAATATCAGGATCGACAGAATGAAATTGAAAACGGGCCCGGCGGCGACGGTGGCGGCGCGCGCCCAAAGCGCGGCGCCGTGCATGGTCCGTTTGCGATCGGCCGGAGACATATGCGCCAGATCGTCCGCGGCGCCGCCGCTTGCCGCATCGGCGTCACCCATGAATTTCACGTATCCACCCAGAGGACAGGCGGCGATTTGCCATCGCGTGCCGCGTCTGTCGACCCGCGACCACAGAACCGGCCCGAAACCCAGGGAAAACACCTCGGCTTGGATGCCGCACCATCGACCGACGATATAATGGCCGTATTCATGAATCGCGACGATCGCCCCCAACGCCACCAAGAAGGCCACTATGGTCGTTATCAAACCTCCAGCGGGCGGCAACAGCTCGATCATTTCGCTCTCCTCGCGTTCGGCGCGCTCATCCCGCCAGGCGAAAGGCGGCTGCACGTGCCTGCCGGTCCATGGCCAGCACGTTATCTAGTGTCAGCTCCGCCGTCGTGAAACCCGGCGCGCCGGATTGTTCGCTCAAAACATCCTCGACCAGCGACGTCATGCGCAAAAATCCGATCCTGCCGGTAACGAAAAGATCCAGGGCCGCCTCCTTGGCGGCATTGAACGCGGCGCCGGCAAGACCGCCGGCCGCCATCACCTCCCGCGCCAGTCGCAAGGCGGGAAAACGTTCGGGATCAGGGGCTTCGAAGCTCATTGACCCGATGCGGGCCAGATCCAATCTCTCGACCGGAACGTGGACGCGGTCCGGCCAATGCAGGGCATAGCCGATCGCGTGGCGCATGTCCGCAGGTCCCACATGCGCCATCAGCGCCCCGTCGCAGAATCCCACCATCGCATGGATCAAACTCTGCGGATGGATCAGAACCTCGATTCTATTTGGATCGAATTGAAAAAACTCTTTTGTTTCAATAATCTCAAGCGCTTTATTGAACAAGCTGGCACAATCGATCGTAATGCGCCGTCCCATGTTCCAATTGGGGTGAACCGAAGCCTGGTCCAGCGTGGCGTTGGCCAGTGCCTCTCGGCTCCATGTTCGGAAGGGGCCGCCGGATGCGGTAATAACGATGCGTTCGACCGCCGCTATGTCCTCGCCCGTCAACACCTGAAAAACGGCCGAGTGTTCGCTGTCCACCGGCAAAAGCGTCGCGCCATGGGCACGGGTCTGACGCAAAACCAACGCTCCGGCAGCGACCAGTGTCTCCTTGTTGGCCAAAGCCAAAGTCGCACCCTGCTCCAGCGCGCGCAAACCGGGCACCAGACCGGCGATGCCGACGATGGCGGACATCACCCAATCCGCCGGACGCATGGCCGCATCGGCGATGGCGTCCGCCCCTGCGGCAGCTTCGATTCCCGTTCCCGCCAGCGCCTGCTTGAGCGGCGCGTACAGTTCCTCATGGGCCGTGACCGCGATGCCGGCGCGCAACGCCTTCGCCTGCTGCGCGAGGCGGGCGACATTACGGCCCCCCGTCAAGGCCACGATGTCGAAACCCTCGGGATCGCGGGCAATCAGATCGATGGTGTTTTCCCCGATCGAACCCGTCGAGCCCAGAATCGTGACCCGGCGCGGCATCAGAACCTCACCTGCGGAACACCAACGATCACCATCGCCAACAGCATGAACAGCGCAGCCCCCAGCAAACCATCGAACCGGTCGAACAATCCGCCATGGCCGGGGATCAGATTCGAACTGTCCTTGACACCCCAGCGGCGTTTGAGCGCGCTTTCCGCAATGTCGCCCATCTGACTGGCGAAGGACAAAATAACGCTGATCCAGATCACGTCATGGTCGGCATGGGCGAAGATCTGAAAAACGGCCCCGACGCCGGCAGCCCCGAGCCACCCCGCCACGGCGCCCGTCCAGGTCTTCTTCGGACTTATGGCGGGGCAGAGTTTCGGACCGCCGATCAGACGGCCGGCGAAATAGCCGAAAACATCCGTGACGATCACCACCAGCACCAGCCAGAACAGCCATGCCCCCCCCTGGACATCCCGGAAAGCAACCAGGCCGTAACCGGCGAGCAGCAGAACGGAGAAGACGGCGCCATAGATCATCCGGTCGCGCGGCATGCTCCCCGCAATGGCCGCGATCGGCGCAAAAAGCATTAGAGTCGTCCAGCCCGCCCCGCCCCGGAGACCGGCCAGCAGAAGACCCGCCGCGAGGAAACCGGCCGGAAGCGCGCGCCACCGGGAACGCGGGGCGTTCATCGCGGTCAGTTCCCAGCACATGATGCCGGTGACGATCACGATCAGCGTCAAAAACCAGCTTCCCCCGAAATGGATGCTCAACACGCCCGCGAAAGCCATAACGACGCCGGAAAACAGACGCGAGGCCAGATCCCCCCATCGCCCGGAAACCTCGCTCATGCGACGACGGCCCCGAAGCGGCGTTCGCGGCGACCGAACTGCGACACGATCTCGGCGAAGACGTCGCGCGTGAAATCGGGCCAAAGCGTATCGATGAACTCGTATTCCGCGTAGGCGGATTGCCAGAGCAGGAAATTCGAGATCCGCGCCTCGCCCGACGTGCGGATCACGAGATCGGGATCGGGCAGCAGACAGGTGTCGAGATACCGGGTCAACGTCAGTTCGTCCACCGTCTCGGGATCGATCCGCCCTGCCGCGACCTCACGCGCCAGTCGCTTGGCGGCCCGCGCCACTTCGTCGCGACCGCCGTAGTTCAGGGCAACCGTCAGATGGGTGGCGGTGTTGGCCTTGGTCAATTCCTCGGCCTCGTCCATCAGCGACCGCAATTGCGCATCCAACCGGATCCGGTCGCCGATGAAACGCACGCAGATCCCATGTCGGGCGAAAGACTGCATCTCCCTGGTTATATAGCGCCGGAACAGATTCATCAGCCCCGCCACCTCGGCCTGAGTCCGCTTCCAGTTCTCGGTGGAGAACGCAAAGATCGTGAGATATTCGACACCCAGTCCCGGACAGGACTCGACGATCTGGCGCACGCGCCGTGCGCCAACCTGATGACCGAACAATCTCGGCCGCCCGCGCCGGGCCGCCCAACGGCCGTTGCCATCCATGATGATCGCAACGTGCCGGGGTATCATGGCGGATCGCGCCGGCACAATCTGTCCCTTTCCATTCGGCATGCCTCAGACCTGCATGATCTCTTCCTGCTTGGTCTCCAGCGCCTGATCGACCTTCCCAATCGCCTTGTCGGTGAGCTGCTGCACCTCGCCCTCCCACAATTTAACGTCATCTTCCGACATCCCTGCGGATTTGGCCTTCTTGATCCGATCCATACCGTCTCGGCGCACATTGCGGACCGCCACGCGGGCCTGCTCGGCATATTGGCCGGCCACCTTGGCCAGTTCGCGCCGACGTTCCTGATTCAATTCGGGGATCGGCAGACGGATGATCGTGCCGTCCACCACCGGATTGATGCCGATCCCGCTTTCACGGATCGCCTTCTCGACCTTCCCCACCAACTGCCTGTCCCATACGTTCACCAGGATCAGCCGCGGTTCGGGCACATTCACGGTCCCGACCTGATTGAGCGGGGTCATGCCACCATAGGCTTCGACCTGAATCGGATCCAGCATCGAGGCCGAGGCACGCCCGGTGCGCAGGGTCTGGAATTCGCTTCTGAGCGCACTCATCGCCCCGTCCATCCGGCGCTGGAGATCGTCGAGGTCGATATCGGCATCTTTTTCGGCCATTTCGTCCTATCCGTCGTTTGGCGGCACCGTCCGCGTGCCCGGCATTCATGTCTTTAACGTTCGGATTATCGTATAACGTCATCCATGTACGATTGTATAGGTGCCTTCCCCTTCCAGAATCGTCTTGAACCCACCGGGCTCGTCCAGACTGAAGACGATGATCGGCAAGTTGTTGTCCCGCGCAAGGGCGATGGCCGAAGCATCCATGACGGCAAGATTTTTTTGCAGAACCTCGTCGTAGCTCACCTTGTCATAGCGCACCGCGCCCGGATCGGCGACCGGATCCCGGTCATAGATCCCATCCACCTTGGTGCCTTTGAAAATCGCCTCGCAGCTCATCTCGTTGGCACGCAGGGTGGCGGCCGTATCGGTGGTGAAATACGGATTACCTGTGCCGGCGGCGAAGATACAGACCCGCTTTTT
>JBCCVK010000151.1:0-6277 GCA_039195495.1 Pseudomonadota bacterium | reverse complement strand
TATTACTGGTTCGGCAAAATGACCGGACGGCAATATCCCGAATGGGCGGGCAAGCTGCATTTCTGGACTTTCTTCATCAGCACCAATCTCACCTTTTTTCCGCAGCATTTCCTGGGGCGCCAGGGTTTGCCGCGCCGTTACATCGACTACCCCGAAGCCTATGCCTACTGGAACCACGTTTCCAGTTGGGGTGCGTTTTTGTCCTTCGCGTCATTCCTGTTCTTCATCGGGGTGATCGCCTGGTACCTCAAATACGGCCGCAAGGTGACCGAGCCCGCGTATTGGGGCGATGAACAAACCTTGGAATGGTCCCTTTCCAACCCACCGCCCAAACACACTTTCGAGCAACTGCCGACCCGGAATATGTGGGATAAGCAGCCTCACCATTAGGCGCACGACCGCCGAGGGACGATCATCGGCAGGAGCCCGGGCAATAACCCGGGTTCCGCATGTGGCTTCGATGGGACGTGACAATGCCCTATGAGTGGTCCCCTCCAGTTCGAACGTCTCAAACTCTTCGGGCTTGGCCGAATCGATCCTTGCCGCGCAAGGGCTTCGTGATCTTCATCGGCACGACCTTCGCACTGCTGATGTTTCCACTGCTTCCACTGTTGGGCAGTCCCGTACTCTGGGGGGTGTTGCCCTTCTCGCTGATGGTCCTGACGGGTATCTGGTGGGCGCTTCGGCGCAACCATGCCGATGGGCGCATTTTGCTGGAGGTGTTGGAATTGACACCGGACCGCCTGACGCTCATACGCCGCAACCCGGACGGTCAGGTCCAGTCATTCGAGGCGAATCCTTACTGGATCAGGGTGCGGATGCATGCCGACGACGGCCCGGTCGAGAATTATCTGACACTCAAAAGCAGCGATCGAGAAGTCGAATTGGGCGCGTTTCTCAGCCCGGACGAGCGTCTTTCCCTGCATGACGAGTTATGCCGGCGCATCGGTAAAGGCTGAGATGCCGGCGGATTGCGATCATGACATTCGGTGATTTCTCAAGCTTTCTGAGGCATCAAGATCCTCTTCCGGCGGGACGCCATCACCATGCGCTTGAGCGTAACGGCACCATTCTCGGCTTGGCGCGCGCGATATCGGCCGATAGAAACCTCTTGTGATCGGGCCTGGGTTTTGACAGATGAGTCTCTGTCAGGTGCCTCTCGCGAGAGGAGAATCGGGAAGCCGGGGGAGATCCGGCGCGGGCCCGCCGCTGTAACGGGGACGAGACGGCATGCGCCACTGGAGCGATCTGGGAAGGCGCCGGACCTCGGACGACCCGAAGCCAGAAGACCGGCCTGTCGGCAAGGCATGCTTCGTATGGACGGCGAAGCTGCGCTGTTTGATCTGAAGGAGGCCGATTGTGCCCAATTCGTCCACTTATGCCCCGCGGCGGGCGCGCGTCTTCTCCGACGCGGAAAAACAAGCTCTGTACGATGTCATCGCGCATCGCCGCGACGTGCGGAACGAGTTTCTGCCCGATCCCATTGAACCGAAAACATTGCGGCGAATACTCAAAGCCGCCCATGCGGCGCCGTCGGTCGGGCTGTCGCAGCCGTGGAACTTCATACTGATCCGCGACAAGGCACGGCGTGCGGCCGTAAAACACGCTTTCCGCAAAGCGAATGCCGAAGCCGAGGCGATGTTTCCCGAGGCCAGACGATCAGCCTATGCCGCGTTGAAGCTTGAAGGCATCGAAAAGGCGCCGCTCAACATCTGCATCACCTGTGACCGCAGCCGTGGCGGCGAGGTCGTGTTGGGACGTACCCACAACCGGGACATGGATTTGTATTCGACCGTTTGCGCGGTTCAGAACCTCTGGCTCGCCGCTCGGGCAGAGGGGATCGGGGTCGGTTGGGTGAGCATATTCAACGAAGCCGACCTGAGACCGATCTTCGCGCTACCGGATCATATCGCCATCGTCGCGTATCTCTGCGTCGGCTATGTGGAGCATATGTTCGACGGACCGGAACTTGCGGCATATGGGTGGGCGCACGAGGCCGACCTGGACGCCGCGGTGATGGAGGAGACTTGGACACCATAATCGGACGCTTGGCGCCGGGGTCCGTCCCGCTGCCTCTCATGTGAAAAACCCGCAAGAAATGAGGCGGGTGGTCTTCCCGTCGTTCCGGGAGGATGCGCCTGTGTTCGTTCGGGTGGTTTCCAACGGCATCGGGGCGAAGGTCCGGCGCTTATGCGGCGCCGTCGTTCTCGACGACGAGGCGGTGGTGGGTCGTCGTGACCCGGCTGAAGGAAATCACGAGGACGATCCAGCGCCCGCAGGATCAACGGACACGCCATATCTTCCAGAGGGAGGATCTTCCTGCTTTCCCAAACCGATCCGAGGCAGTCCGGATCTGTTCCGTCTTCGTGCCGCCCCAAATGCTCGTTTAGGCCACTTTCCGCTCGAAGGCGACGGGCGGGACAGGCAAGCGTCGAAGGAAGATGCACATATTGGCAAGGCCCCAAAAATCCTGCCGCGACAGGGAAAACGATCTGGGGGATGATTAAAGCCAGTTCCCCGATGCCGATCGGACCCGAAGCGTCGGGATTCGCGATGTCGATTGCGCCTTGCATGAGCGGTATGGTGGTCAAGGCGAACGGGCATGTGCATGAGCCGTTGAGAAAGCCCATCGCCACAGTGCATCCGGTGAAATCTCGGGCAAGGAACCGGCTGCCCGCCAATAAGAACGAATCTGTGCCGGGCAACGACAGCTCAGCAAAAACAAAGAGACCCGACCAGCAACGTTATGGGGATGCAAGAAAAGACGTCATCATCGGTCGAGACTATACTGCTCAACAGTATCGCGGCAGGCGGCAGGCGGCAGCGGCCCCACGGTCACGCGAATCGTCCTCTCCGGATTGGCGAGGTATTGTCGAAGACCTTCGTTACGATGTGGGTCGTCTGCGCGGTACGCTCCTGCCGTGTAAATCCCGGGCGGCCATATCAGAGGCGTTTTCCGGTGCAATCGTGACTTATGGCGCCAGGCCGGCTCCGACGGGTTCGATTCCGGACCGGATCACGCCCTCCGAGATATTGCGGCAAGATATGCCGCAGACTGGGCGGATACGTGCGAAAGAAACCCTCGATGGGGCAGCCATCACGGCGGCGCATACCGGTTTTGACCTGCGATGTGATGCCGCTTTCGCACCTTCCGCCGCGTGGCGCTTTCAATTGGTCTGTCAGAGGCCACGCGGCGGGGAATCGGGTACCGATAACATCTTTCTCCTTCCTCCGTTATCATACAAAAGTAGATATCAGAAGTTGCAGTTGGCCATCTGCGACGAAACGTTCGCCGCGTGTCATTTCCGGCGACCGATTCTTTCCGTCCCGCCTGCAGCCAATGAATGGGTGCCGCGTTCGTTCGGGTTTCCGACGATGCCGGGACGAAGGCCCGGAGCTCATGCGGCACCGCCGTCCTCGATGAGGAAACGGCGGGAGACCATCGTGACGAGCCTCGAGGAAATCACGAGGACGATCCGGCATCGGTCAGTTCAACGAGCACTTGCATGTCGCTCAACGGGAAGGCCGCCATGTTGTTCCAAATCAACCCGAGGCGGGTCAGGGCCACCCGTATAACCGGGTGCGAGAAGGCGATGCTTCTCCGTCGCGCCCCTGCCCCTTCGGTCCCACTCGACCATGAAGCGTCGGCATCGCCCGTATGGCAGCCGGTTGATGCCGCCGAGACTGCTCCGACGGAAGCGGACGGTCTTCGGTCACCTCCGAGGGAATGCCGGCGATGTCGCGCGCTGTCCGCGGCATCCTTCACGATTCCGGCTTCGGCCCTTATCCGGGCGGCGAATGCGGGCGTCGGGAAAACCATGAAAGACGGGGCGGGCGCATCGCGTCACGGAAAAGACCAAAGTCCCCCGTGAGAGAGGCAGAATTCGCGGCAGATCGGGCCCCATCCGCCGGGAGACGGGGCGATGTCATGCCGGTCATATCCTCTCCCAATTCATAAAAGAACCTTGATTTATTGCGGTTTCCAGCGCATTTAAGGGCACGCTCCACGACAGGGGGCCGTAACGAAGGAGAGATCATGGCCAAAGAAGAAATGCTCGAATTTCCCGGTGTCGTGAAGGAACTCCTGCCGAACGCGACATTCCGGGTCGAGCTTGAGAACGGCCATGAAATCATCGCACATACGGCAGGCAAGATGCGCAAGAACCGCATCCGAGTCTTGGCCGGAGACCGGGTTCAGGTGGAAATGACCCCTTACGATCTGACCAAGGGGCGCATCAACTACCGTTTCAAGTAGCCCGGCATGCGGTTGATCCTCGGCTCCGGCAGCCCGCGGCGACTGGAGCTTTTGGCGCAGATGGGTGTCGTACCCGATGAAATCCGTCCTCCCGATATCCGGGAATCCCCAGTTTCCGGCGAATTGCCCCGCCCCTATTGCTTGCGTATGGCCGTCGCAAAAACGGCGGCGATTCTGACGCATCCCGAAGATATCGTCTTGTGTGCCGATACCATCGTCGCTTTGGGCCGGCGCATTCTCGGCAAACCGAAAGATGCCGGTGAAGCGGCCGAGTTTCTGTCAAGGTTATCGGGGCGGCGACACCGCGTGATAACGGCCGTCGCTGTCCGGCGCGGCGTCAAGCTCTGGTCGCGAAGCGTGATGACCACCGTACAGATGAAACGGCTGACGGATGATGAGGTGGACATCTACCTCTCGTCCGGCGACTGGCGAGACAAAGCGGGCGCCTATGGCATACAAGGGCCAGCCGGTGCGTTCATTCCCTGGATCAACGGATCATTCACGGCTGTTGTCGGCTTGCCGCTGACCGAGACCGCCGGGCTGCTGCAGGCCGCCGGATACGGCGCGCAGAGCCGTGTATGAAAGGGCGCATCGTCGTTTTGGACAGCTTCCGTGGCCACGAGGCGGCGGCATTGATCGTCGATGGCGTGATGCAGGATCTGATAATCGCCGGCGGGAGGAAGGCGCCGCCCGGCCCCGGCACGATGTTCTGGGCGGTCACGGATCGCATCTTGAACGAACAGGGGAGTGCGATCCTGCGCCTGCCCGAGGGGCGGGCATTTTTGCGCCAGAGTAAGAACTTGCGTCCTGGCCAGTCCCTTCTGGTACAGGTCACCGGGCACGCAGAGCCGGGCAAGGCCACGCCGGTGACGCAAAAGCCGGTTTTCAAGAGCCGGTTTGCCATCGTTACCCCGGGCGTTCCGGGCATCAACATCGCGCGTTCCGTGAAAGATCGTGAAATGCGATGCGCGTTGCTGCTTCTGGCGCGCGATATCATGAAGGACGCATCAGATGGATTGATTCTGAGATCCGCCGTCGCCCACGGGGCGATGGACGCGATTGCCGAAGACATCGCCGCAACCCTGGCGTCGTGCGAAAGGATAAAGGGAAATTCCGCGGGTGATCGGCCCAAGCTTTTGGCGAAGGCACCAGGACCGCATCTTCTGGCTTGGCGCGACTGGTCGCTTCCGAAACCGGATACGGTGGTCGAAGATGCACGGGGTTTCGAACATTTCGGTATTCTCGCCGAGATCGACCGTTTGGAAAGCCCGCGCATCGATTTGCCGGACGACGCTTTCGCATTCATTGAGCCGACTCGGGCGTTGATCGCCGTCGACGTCAATACAGGCGGGGACACAAGCCCCGCCGCCGCGCTCAAGGCGAATATCGCCCTGGCACGCGCCTTGCCACGCGCCTTGCGGCTGCGGGGGCTTGGCGGGCAAATCACAGTCGATTTCGTCCCTGTTTCCCGACGGGATCGCCAGCGGCTGGAACGTCTCTTGAAAGTATCTTTCCAGCACGACTCGGTCGACACCGCTCTTGTCGGATGGACTCCTTCGGGCCATTTTGAATTACAAAGAAAACGCGAACGTCTTCCTCTGTTTCAGGTATTGCGAGAATGATCTGCCCGATTTGCAACAAGACCACCGAACACGCCTGGCGTCCATTCTGTTCACGGCGATGCGCCGATATCGATCTGGCCCGCTGGATGAGCGGGGTTTATGCGGTGCCGTCGCAAAGGGAAGACGCGGAAGAGCTCACCGAAACCGCCTCGGCTTCGGAGGAGCGAAACCTTCATTGAAGCCTGGAGCGTTTCATGCGAAACACTCTGGACAGTTGCGGGCGCCTCGCTTAGAACGTCGCGACGCAAGCAGAGACGCTCTTAATCCGAACCGGGCCAACATGGTGTCAAAGGTGCATTTGTTCGCGTCGTGCGACCAGTCTCCGTTTGGCATGTCAAAGACGGTCGCATCGAACTTCTCGGCAACAGCATGGACGTCGCTCGGCGGCACAAAGAGAAAG
>JBCCVK010000150.1:0-6281 GCA_039195495.1 Pseudomonadota bacterium | reverse complement strand
GCAACACGATCCTGGGCATCGTGCTGATCTATCCGGTGACCACCATTCCCGTAGCGCTTTACATGTTGCAGGGCTATTTCCGCGGCCTGCCCGCAGAGGTGGAGGAAGCCGGTCTCATGGACGGTCTGAGCCGTATTGCCGTGATCTGGAAGATCACCCTGCCGCTCGCCCTTCCGGCACTCGCCTCGGTCTCGCTCTACGTCTTCATGATCGCTTGGAACGAATTCCTCCTGGCCTTCATGCTGCTCGACGATCCGACCAAGTTCACCCTGACCCGGGGCGTGAGCTCGCTCAACTCGTCGGAGGTGCCGCGTCAGCACCTGATGGCGGGGGCCGTGATCGCCACCCTGCCGATCATGGTCCTTTTTCTGGGGCTGGAGCGTTTCATGACCAAGGGCCTGACGGCCGGATCCGTGAAAGGATAGGCGGATGAGCCTTACATTGGATCAACTGGACGCCAAGGCGCGGGGTATCCTCATCGACAATGACCGGGGCGGGTACACGATCCCGACATCCGGGCTCTATCCCTATCAATGGAACTGGGACTCCGTGTTTGCCGCCTATGGTTTCGCGACGTTCGACATGGCGCGCGCCTGGCGGGAAATGCGGAGCCTCTTTTCCGGGCAATGGGAGAACGGCATGGTGCCGCATATCCTTTTCCACAAGGAAAGCCGCGGTTACTATCCGGGGCCGGATATCTGGGCCGGGATCGGGCCGATTGCCTCATCGGGCGTCACCCAGCCCCCGGTGGCGGCGACATTCATCCGCAAGATGTACGAGGCCGCGCCGGCGGAAGGCGCGCGCCATCTGCGGGATCTGTTCCCCAAACTCAAACGCTGGCATGGGTGGTTCATGAAGCACCGTCTTCACCGGGACGCGGTCTGTGTGACCCATCCCTGGGAATCCGGACGCGACAATGCGCCGGATTGGGACGGGGCCATGCGCCGCATGGTGATTGGAGAGTTGGAGCCCTACACGCGCGCGGACACCGCCCATGTGGATCCCTCCATGCGGCCGACGAAGTTTGACTACGACCGGTTCCTGTGGCTGGTGAAACTGGGCCGCGAGGCGCGGTGGGACGAGGTGAAGCTGGCCGAGGCACCCGCCTTCCGAGTGGCCGATCCGACCATGAGTTTCACGCTGCTGCGGGCCAACCGTGATCTCGAGGTCATCGCCGCCCATCTGGGCGAGGATGGTTCGGAAATCGCCGGTTGGATCGCGCGGCTTGAGCTCGGGTGCCAGACGCTCTGGGATCCGGATCTGGGCGCCTATACGGGCCGGGATGCTTTGACGGGCGCGTTCTCGGGCGCTCTGTCAAATGCCTCATTCCTGTGTTGGTATGCCGGGCTCGGCAATGCGCAGATGCTGGCGCATCTGCGCCGGGTTCTGTCCGAAGTCAGCTATGGCGTGCCAAGTCATGACCCTTCCGCCGAAGGATTTGACGCGCGGCGCTATTGGCGGGGTCCGGTCTGGGCGATCATGAACACGATGATCGGTCTGGGGCTGGCGAAGGCCGGTCACGCGGAAGAGGCCGAAACGATCCGCGCGCAAACCGCAAGACTGATCAGCGATCACGGATTCGCCGAATATTACGATCCTCTGACGGGTGCGCCTGCGGGGGGGCATGATTTTACCTGGACTGCTGCCGTCTGGCTGGCCTGGGTCCGCAAGGAGAACGGGAGAGATTGAAGTGGGTTCCATCGAACTGAAAGCCGTTGAGAAATGGTACGGCGATCTGCAAGTCATCAAAGGCGTCGATCTCGATATCCTGGATGGGGAATTCATCATCTTCGTAGGCCCGTCGGGCTGCGGCAAATCCACGCTTCTGCGTATGATCGGCGGTCTGGAGGAGACTTCGCGCGGGGTCATCGTTCTGGATGGCAATGACGTAACCGATCAGCCGCCGTCCAAACGGGGCCTTTCGATGGTGTTCCAGTCCTATGCGCTTTATCCGCATATGTCGGTGCGCGACAATATGGGGTTCAGCCTCAAAACCGCGGGGGCACCGAAGTCCGAGATCGAGGCGAAGGTGAACAATGCGGCCCGCGTTCTGAAGCTTGAGCCGCTCCTCGATCGCCTCCCCAGAGATATGTCCGGCGGCCAGCGGCAGCGCGTGGCCATCGGCCGCTCCATCGTGCGGGCGCCCACGGCCTTCCTTTTTGACGAACCGCTCTCGAATCTTGACGCGGCGCTGCGGGTGGAAATGCGTCTCGAGATCGCCAAGCTGCACCGGTCGCTGGGCACCACCATGATTTATGTGACCCACGACCAGGTCGAGGCAATGACCCTCGCGGATCGCATCGTGGTTCTGGAAGCGGGCAGGATCGCACAGGTCGGCACGCCAAAGGAACTCTATGACAGTCCGAGGAACGTCTTCGTGGCCCAGTTCATCGGCTCGCCGAAAATGAATCTGATGCCCTGTGGCAGGTCCGGCGACGGTTATACGCTGGAAGGCGGACGCGGCGGCGCTTACACGCGTGACGGCACGCCGACCCGGCTGGGTATCCGCCCGGAACATATCACCTTGGGCGAGGTCGGTTCCGGCAATTGCGACGGTGAGATCGAAGTGGCCGAATACCTCGGCGCGGACAGCTTCGTTTTCGTGAACTGCGGTCCGCTGGGCGTCATCAATGTTCGGGCCGACGGCAACCTACACTACGAGGTGGGGCAAAATGTGGGGCTGAGTTTTGAGACGGAGCGTCTGCATTTCTTCGGGGAGGATGGCCTGACGGTCTGATCGCGAAGATCGGTTTGCGAGGGCCTGGAATTCGAAATGACGGGGCAGCCATGCCGATCGGGAGAGTGGCTGGCGCGCGCCACCGTCTTGATCTGACGGTTGATTTCCTCACGGGTCGAGACCGGCGAGGCCGGAAGGAGGTCCATGGCGGGACCGAGCGTCGCCCTTCGGGTCACCTCGGCCGTCGGGACGCATATTACATCGGCACGATGAAGGGCGTGGGGCCGGATCCTTCCCTTTTTCGCCGAATGCGGCATCCATGGACGACTTCACCGGATCATCGGGGACGGGTTCCGTGACATCGCCTTTCGCAGGACGTTACACATCGCCGTAGACGCGATGATCAAGGCGCCTCCCGCCCCTTGGAACGGACGGAAACCCGGTCTCGGCACGAGGCGTCGGGACAGTCCGTCGGAGCAGGGCGGAAGGCTTACGCTTCCGGGCGCCGCGGATCCCTTTGGTTCGTCGAATTTCAGAGGTTGCGGTATCGTCACGGCGCGAGCATGAGCGCCCCGCCGCCCGATCTGCCCTCGAGGATGTCGTGGGCGCGGAACGCCTCCTCGAGAGGGATTTTCCGCACGTCCTCAACCGACAGAGATCGTTTCTCAAACGCCTCGAAGACCGTCGCAGCCATTTGTCCGTAAGTGGTTTCGTCGGCCAGATAATGAAACAGGATGGGGCGGGAAACGGTCAGCGATCTTGCCGCCAGTCGCGGCATCTCCAAAGGTTTCACGGGGCCCGAGGACTGGCCGAAATTCACCAGATGCCCCATTGGTTTCAGCGTATCCAACGATCCGTAGAACGTGTCGGCCCCGACGCTGTCATAGGCCACGTCAACGCCGCGACCATGCGTGAGATCGCGAACCGCCTCCACGAAATCCGTTTCCCGATAGAGGATCGTGTGGCTGCACCCTGCGGCCCGGGCCCGCTGCGCCTTTTCCTCATTCCCGACGGTGCCGATCACCTCTGCCCCGATATGGGATGACCACTGGCAGAGCAGACTTCCGACTCCGCCCGCCGCGGCCTGCACCGGCACGGTGTCGCCGGGTTTGATCAGCGTGACGCGGGAGATCAGCATATCCACCGTCATGGCCCGCAAAAGGTTGGTTGCGACGATCTGATCGGGAAGGGCATCCGGGACCCGCAGGGCGAGATCGGCGTCGAGAAGCCGTTCCGAGGCATAGGCGCCGTAGCCCCCCGTGACATAGGCGATCCGGTCGCCCAGCGCGAAACCTTCGACGCCTTCCCCGAGGTCCTCGACGATCCCGACGGCCTCGCAACCGGGAATGCCGGGCAGAGCCAATGTCTTGTAGAGCCCGGATCGGACATAAACATCGTGGAAGTTCACGCCGATTGCCGTCTGACGGATGCGAAGTTCGCCCATAGCCGGGGCGCCGACCTCAACGCGTTCGGATATCAGAACGTCCGACCTGCCATATTCCCTGATGACGATCGCCTCCGTCATTGCATCGCCTCCCTGGCGCCGACGCGGCCGTCGGTCCCTACAGCTTCGGATCGGGGTCTTCCGTGTTCGCCCCGCCTTCTTGCAGCAGCAGGTGGTTCATGGTCGAGGCCGCGTGGCGGAACCTCATCGCTTCCTGATAGTCCGGATCGTTGAACCACGCTTCGACATTCGCCTTCGAGGGAAATTCGAGGATGACCAGACGACCATCGTATTCCTGCCCTTCAACGCAGGTGATCTTCTCGCCCCGGGTCAGGAATCTGCCGCCGTGTTTCTTGACGATGGACGGCGTCCGATCCGTGTATTTCCGATAGGTCTCGGGATCGTGGATCGTCATCATGCAGACGACATAGGCTGGCATTTCCGTTTCTCCTCGGTTTGATCAGACGTCCGGGTCGGGCATGTCGGCGTATTCGATACCGTCCTGCACGATCGGCATCCTGATGGTAGATGCGGCCGCGCGCAGTTTCGCAATCTCCCGGTATTCCGGATCGGCGAAAAACGCCTCGGCCGAGGCTTTGTCCGGGCAGGCGCTGATGACAACGCGATCTTCGCAGGAAGTGTTTTCCAGACAGGTCAGCTCCCCGCCGCGCGTAAGGTACCGCCCGCCGTATTTTGCGACATAGGGCGGGAAAAGTTCGGCATAAGTCCGCAGTTTTTCAGGATCACGCACCGTCATCTGGGCGACGACGTAAGCTGGCATCATTCGCCTCCTTCTGTCTTGATCCGCTCCATCGCCATATCATCGGCGATTTCGGAACTTGGGCGACCTTCCGCCCTCGCTCTGTTCAGAATGGACAGGATGGTGTCATGCAGCCCGTCGATCCGCTGAATGGAAGCCTCCCGAGACGGTTCGGAGAAGATCACCGTGGATGCTCCCATCATGCCGCCCGCATTGACCACGTAGTCGGGAACATAGGCGATGCCCCGTGCCAGCAGCATCGCCGCGTGACGATCCTCCTCAAGCTGATTGTTCGCCACGCCACAGATTATCCTGGCCTTGATCTCGGGGATCGAACGGTCGTTCAAAACCGCCCCCATGGCACATGGCGCGAAGATATCCACGTCGGCGGCGTGAATGCGATCTGGTGTCTCGGGTGTCGCGCCGAATTGGGCGATCGCCCTGTCCACGGGATCCCTTCGAACGTCCGCGACGACGAGATGCGCCTTCGCCTCGGTCAACCGGCGGCATAAGTCGAAGCCCGTTGCCCCCAGCCCCTGCACGGCGACGCGAAGCCCGGCAAGATCGGTCCGCTCCAACACGCTTTCGGCCGCTGCCCTGATACCGATAAACCCGCCATAGGCCGTATAGGACGACGGGTAAAAGCCGTCGGCATGCTGCGATGCCCGTGCAAAGATGTAATCGGATTTCTCCGCGAGAATGTCGGCGTCTTCGGGCCCCACCCCGACGTCGATGGCGGTCCAAAACCTGCCGTTCATGGATTGCACGTGGGAGGCAAACATCCTGAGCAGCTCCGGCTTTCGGGTATCCTTCGGATCGGCGATGATCACGCATTTCCCTCCGCCGAGCGGCAGCCCGGCGACCGAGTTTTTATAAGTCATGCCCTTTGACAATCGAAGAACGTCGGTGAGGGCCTCCTTTTCCGAAGCGTAGGGATGCATCCGGCACCCCCCGGCGGCAGGCCCCAATACAGTCGAGTGAATGGCGATGATGGCCCGCAGGCCAACCGGCGGATCATGGCAGAACACGACCTGTTCGTGCCTGTCGAAATCCGGGTGATCGAAAATCATGGGCCAACCTCCGCGTTCCTTCCAGAGTAGACTAGGATGTTTTCAAAGAGAATATTTGCTTTTTCCGCGTCTCTCGAAGGAAATGACAAACCCGCTCTCCAAACGGGCCACTCCATTAAGGGATGTTCACCGACCCGATCCCCGGATCGTCCTCGGCGCCGGGGTGGTCCCGTTCGCCGTCCGGTCCGATCCGGCGGCCGGATCGGGGACCGATCGGCGCGAAAAGCGCTTGCCCGCCGGATATGCCCATGTTCCGGAAGGCGGTGGAAAATCGGATGCGAATACCGGCGCGGTTCCGAAGGCGAATCGAAAGCTTGCCCGACACGCACG
>JBCCVK010000149.1:0-6322 GCA_039195495.1 Pseudomonadota bacterium | reverse complement strand
GCCTCGGCGGTCACCATGGTATGCGTCGATTATCCCTAAATGCAACGCCGCGGCTTTGGCGACCGCTTGCCCACGGGCGCCATCGCCGCGGGCGGCACGCTTGGTATTTTGCTCCCGCCCTCCACGGGCTTTGTGCTTTATGCGATCCTAACGGAAGAGAGTATCGGTCGCCTTTTCATGGCGGGGGTTTTGCCCGGCCTGTTGCTAACCGTCCTGTTCATGCTTGTCATAACCGTGATGGTGCGCGTGTGGCCCGATGAAAACGCCGGCGCCCCGGACACGCGCGGACAGACGGCGGGTCTTCATCTCAAGACTCTGCTGCGCGCAGGGCCCATCTTCGGGATCGTGCTTTTCACCATCGGCGGTATTTATTTCGGCATCCTGACCCCGGTCGAAGCGGCGGGGGCTGGCGCCTTTCTGACGCTTTTGGTGGCGCTTGGGCGCCGCAGGCTGGATGTCGCCGGCCTTGCGACAGTCGTCCGATCCACTTTGGAAACAACCGGCCTTTGTTTTCTCATCCTCTTAGGCGCCACGATCTTCTCACCCTTTGTCGCACTTTCCGGCCTGCCCGAGACGTTATCGGCGGCCATGGCGGGGCTGGGCAGCGAACCGTATACGGTCTTGGGTCTGATCCTCATCCTCTACATGCTTCTCGGTATGGTGATCGAAGGGCTCTCGCTTATGGTCATCACCCTGCCCATCGTCTTTCCCATCATCACCCAACTCGGCTTCGACCCGATCTGGTTTGGCGTGATCATGGTTCTGGTGCTGGAAATGGGGCTGATCAGCCCGCCCGTCGGCGTCAATTGCTTCGTCGTCAAAAGCATCGCGCCGCAGGTGCCGCTGTCGCGGATTTTCACGGGCGTAATGCCGTTCTGGGCGGCGATGATTCTGTGTGTCGTCCTGCTCATCGCTTTTCCTCAAGTGGCGCTGATACTGCCCAACGCCATGTTCTGAACCCGGGCTTCATCCGTGGTCGCAGTCTTGCGCGCCACGGGACACGCGCCGGACGGGGTGGAGGACAATCGCGGCAATTGTCCGCGGATGCGCCAGAATTGGGATCACGCCCCTTGAGGGGGCTCGGTGGCCTGCATCGAAGGGCGCCGGTGAAACTCCCGATACCAGGCAGCCAGGTCCGCGCATCCGGTGCGCCAGTCGCGGTCCCCATGGCGAAAATCAACATAGCCCAGCGCACAACCCAGGGTGATATGGCTCATGTTAACCGGTTTGGCCAAATGCCCCATCCATTGGGCATTCACCGTCTCGCAAGCGCGGGCGATCTTGATCCATTGCCCTTCGGCGAATTCCGGCATCCGCCTGTTCTCGGGCCGCAGACGGTTTTCATAGGTCAGAAGCAGGGCCGCATCGATGATTCCCTCGGCGGTGGCTTCCAGCGTCAGCGTTTCCCATATCGCATGCGCGGGATAGAAATTGTCGCCCGTGCGCGCGTCGAAATAACGGGCGATAACCCGACTGTCGTAAAGCGCGGGCCGGCCTGGACACACCAGCGTCGGCACTTTGCCCAAAGGATTGTGCGCGAGTGGCATGTTCGAACTGTCCAGAGGTGTTCCATGGGCGGGGAGCAGTTCCACATCGTCCAACTGGCCGGTCTCATGCAACAGAACCATGATCTTTCTGACATAGGGCGAGGTGGGGCTGTGATAGAGTTTCATTGTATCTCCTTCGCTTGGACTTGCGGAATCCTTTCGTCAATTTAGCCGAAGGCCAAGATGAAAAGAGTTAATCGCCGGGCGGATCCCGCATCAACGACGCCAATGCCCCGACCTCGTGACCGTAGCCGTCAACCGCCACGTGCCGCGCGGCGGCGCGGCGCACGTCTTCCGGCTTGTTCTGATTCAGCTTCCAGGTGCCGTCGACCTGGACAATCTCCAACCTGAACGGCAGGATCATACGCATCATCTTCTCCATTTCCCCCTTGGGCACCTTTGCAGGCCGCCAGGGCGTCTTGGGCAGCAAGCGCCGTTCAAAAAAGTCGGATTGTCGCTCCAAGAGGGTGTCCAGAGTCTCCGTCTTCGCGCGATGCAGCGTACCACGGAGATGAACGGCCACGTAATTCCAGGTGGGCACCTGGTCGTCCATACCATACCAATCGGGCGAGATGTAGCCGTCCGGCCCCAGCACCGCAAGCACCGCCGGTTGCGGCGTAGCGCAAAGGCGCGCGATCGGATTGGAACGCACGAGATGCAACTGGGCGCTTCCGCCGTCCTCGGACAGAAGAAACGGAACATGGCTTGCCAGCGGCCCCGCCGCATCATTGACCGCAAGCATGCCGAAGGCCCGTTCCCGGGCGAAGGCTACGTTCAGGGAATGAGGTGTTTTACGAAAAGCTGGATTCGGGTGCATGGCGTGATCGGAATGGGTGGTGGTCTGCTCATCGGATGCGATGACATCTTGATCCTCGGGAACGGGGACGTCGTGGCGGCATGATCCGCCAAGGACGATACGCGCCGTCGCGGTCGAAAGGTCTTCATGTGGCCATATGCGGCACTCCGAGTCAACCGAGAGTGAAAACACCGTGTGGCGAGATCACGACGTCATGGGCGCCCCGGGCGAACGCATCCCGGAGAGAACGGATCGGTAACGGGAAAAACCGCGCTTTGACATCCTGGACCAATCGATATGCACCGCGAGAGACGGCATAGCATTTCACCGGCTCTCTCGAGGGTGTTTTCCTGCATACACCCAGGCGCGCCCGCGCGCAAAGCCCAAGCCGAGCCTCTCGAAGACCGGCGAAGGCCGAGAAATGAAAAATCGACCATCCTCAGACAAGGCGCGAGTTCTCCTTCGCCGCACGCACGAAGTCACGAAACAACGGATGCGGATCGAAGGGTTTCGACTTGAGCTCCGGATGAAACTGGACCCCGATGAACCAAGGATGATCCTTGACCTCGACGATTTCCGGAAGCCGCCCGTCAGGCGACATGCCGGAGAAAATCAACCCCGTTTTCTCAAGCTTGTCACGGTATTTTACATCCACCTCGTAACGGTGGCGATGGCGTTCCTCGATCAAGAGCGTTTCATAGACTTCGGCCGCTTTGGAGCCTTCGGCAAGCGACGCTCTGTAGGCGCCGAGCCGCATCGTGCCGCCCTTGTTGGCTGAAACCTCGCGCTTGACGGCCTGGTCACCCCGCATCCATTCCTTCAGGTGATAGATCACGGGCGTGAAACGTCTTTTCCCCGTTTCGTGGTCGAATTCCTCGGACCCCGCATCGGGCAGGGCGGCCAAGTTGCGCGCCGCCTCGATCACCGCCATTTGCATGCCCAGGCAAATGCCAAAATACGGAATCCCGCGCTCGCGCGCGAATTGGGCCGCCTTGATCTTACCCTCGGTTCCGCGTTCGCCGAAACCGCCCGGGACCAGGATTCCATCGAAACGCTCCAGATGTGGCGCGAGGGCCTCGCGCTCGAATATTTCGGCGTCGATCCACTCCGCCCTGACCTTCACCCTGTTGGCGAGACCACCATGCGTCAGGGCTTCGGCAATCGACTTATAGGCGTCTTCAAGTCGGGTGTACTTGCCCACGATGGCGACGCGAACCTCGCCTTCGGTGTTGCGGATGCGATCGGTGACGTCCTCCCAACGGCCGAGATCCGGTTCGGGCACGGGATCGATCCGGAACGCGTCAAGCACCGCGTGATCCAACCGTTCGCGATGATAGGCCAAAGGCGCCTGGTAAATGGACTCGAGATCCGGGGCGGCGATCACGGCTTCAGGGCGGACATTGCAGAACAGCGCCAGCTTGTCGCGCTCTTTTTGCGGAATCGCCACTTCGGAACGGCAGACCAGCACGTCCGGCGCGATGCCGATCGACCGAAGTTCCTTCACGCTGTGCTGCGTGGGCTTGGTCTTCAATTCGCCGGAGGCCGCGATATAGGGCAGCAGTGTCAGATGCATGAAGATGCACTGACCCCGCGGCCTGTCCTGACTGAACTGCCGAATCGCCTCGAAGAATGGCAAGCCTTCGATATCACCGACCGTGCCGCCGATTTCGCACAGCATGAAATCGACCCCGTCTTCGCCGATCGCGATGAAATCCTTGATTTCATTGGTGACATGTGGAATCACCTGGATGGTTTTCCCCAGATAGTCGCCACGCCGTTCCTTCGCGAGCACGTTGGAATAGATGCGGCCGGCGCTGATGGAATCGGCGCGGCGCGCGGCCACCCCCGTGAAACGTTCGTAATGACCCAGATCAAGATCGGTCTCGGCGCCGTCATCGGTGACGAAGACCTCACCATGTTCGAAGGGCGACATGGTCCCGGGATCCACGTTCAGATAGGGATCGAGTTTGCGCAAGCGCACCGTAAATCCGCGCGCCTGAAGCAGCGCGCCCAGCGCGGCCGAAGCCAATCCCTTGCCCAATGAAGAAACGACGCCGCCCGTGATGAAAATGTATCTCGCCATCTGGGCAATATTCCCCGCGTTTGCCGGCATCCGGTTCTTGTGCCACACCTCGGCGTGACCGCATCACGGGATTTAAGTATAGACGGATTCGGCCGATCTTCGCAAGTGGACCTCAACATGATGTTGCGCGTAAATGCGGCCCATCAATCTTTGGTACGCTTTACGCATCAATCCGCGCGGGGCGGCGTCAAAGGCGCGGTATCCGATCGAGGCGGCAGCAGATCGCCCGCATCCGGCACCTCCCGGAAATCTTCGCCACCGGAGGCGGGCACACCGAGACGGTCGAGCACCGACTGACTGGCCGAGTTCTGGGCCGCGATGACGGTCAACGCGATCGAGGTTGCAATGAACGCCACAGCCAGAGCCCAGGTCATCTTGCCCAGGGCCGTGGCCGCCGCACGGCCCGACATGACGCCGCCGCCGATGCCCAGCCCGCCGCCTTCGGAACGCTGCAAAAGGACAATGCCGATCAGGGCAAGCGCCAAAAGCAGGTGGATGACAAGCACGACGTTTTCCATATGCGCCCCGTTGGTTCCGATGTGGCTATCTAGGCGGTCGGCCCGTGACCTACAACCCCTCATGTATATCGGGCGCGTTCGGGCCGGTGCGACCGACCTGCGACGGTTTTGCGGTTTGCGCGCCGTGCAGGGGCCGTTATATCGGCGCCGGACATGACCGCGGGACCGGGGGGATCGCATGGCCAATGTGGTGGTCGTCGGCACACAGTGGGGCGATGAAGGAAAGGGCAAGGTCGTTGACTGGCTAAGCGACCGCGCGGATGTGGTCGTGCGGTTTCAGGGGGGACACAACGCCGGTCACACGCTGGTCATCGATGGCGACGTCTATAAGCTGCATATCCTGCCTTCGGGGATCGTACGCGGCGACACACTCAGCGTGATCGGCAATGGCGTGGTGCTGGATCCCTGGCATCTGACGGACGAGATCGAGACCTTGCGCAACCAGGGCGTGCGGATCACGCCCGAAACGTTGATGATCGCCGAGAACGCGCCGTTGATCCTGCCGATTCACGGCGAATTGGACCGCGCCCGGGAAATGGACGGCGGCGTCGCCAAGATCGGCACCACGGGCCGCGGAATAGGGCCCGCCTACGAGGACAAGGTGGGCCGCCGGTCGGTCCGTGTGGCCGACCTGGCCGACGATCCGACATTGGAAGCCCGGGTGGACCGCGCGTTGGCGCATCACGACGCGCTGCGGCGCGGGCTGGGGTTGCCCGCCGTCGACCGCACCGCCCTTCTGGACGGGCTGCGCGAGGTGGCGCCACGGATCTTGGACTATGCAGGGCCGGTCTGGAAGACGCTGAACCAAAAGCGCAAGTCGGGCAAGCGTATCTTGTTCGAGGGGGCGCAAGGCGCGTTGCTGGATATCGATTTTGGAACCTATCCTTTCGTCACCTCGTCAAACGTCGTCGCCGGCCAGGCGGCAACGGGCACCGGTATCGGGCCGGGAGCGATCGATTTCGTACTGGGCGTCGCCAAAGCCTATACCACCCGGGTGGGTGCGGGGGTATTTCCAACCGAGCTTCGCGACGACGACGGCCATCGTCTCGGCGCGCGCGGTCACGAATTCGGCACCACCACCGGCCGCAAGCGCCGCTGCGGCTGGTTCGACGCGGCCCTGGTGCGCCAGACCTGCGCGATCAGCGGCGTGAACGGCATTTCGCTGACCAAGCTCGACGTGCTGGACGGGTTCGAAACGCTGAAGATCTGCATCGGTTACGAACTGGAGGGGCGAGCTCTGGATCACCTGCCGGCCGCCGCCGCCCGGCAGACACGCTGCCTGCCCGTCTATGAAACCATGCCCGGCTGGTCGGAGGCGACCGGGGGCGCGCGGCGATGGAGCGAATTACCTGCCAATGCGATCAAGTATATACGCAGG
>JBCCVK010000148.1:0-6329 GCA_039195495.1 Pseudomonadota bacterium | reverse complement strand
TGAAGCTCCCTCTCGTGCCCGCATCGGTCACGCTTTTGACGGCAGAGCCCCCCTATGGCGCGCTGATCGATATCGGTCAGCGCAGGCAGGCCGAGCATCGCAGCCAGATTCTGAACGTATCCGTTTTCGGGAACTTCATGTTTGCCGATACGCCGGATAACGGTCTGAGCGTCGTCGTGACGGCGCGTGAGGATGCAGGCACTGCGCAGGCGCTGGCGCAGCAGTTGGCGGCGCTGGCGTGGTCGTGGCGGGCGCAATTCGTGAGACACCTTACCTCGGTGGCAGAGGCCGTGACGCTGGCCAACGCTCCCGACCGGGAGCCGGTGATTTTTTCGGATTCCGGCGACAATCCGGGAGGTGGCGGCAGCGGCCGGACGACGGAGCTGCTTTCCGCGCTTCATGCCGCAAGGGTCGACGGCTGCCTTGTCGGTTCTTTCTGCGACCCCGAACTGGCTCTGGAGGCGCATGACGTGGGCGTCGGCGGGCGTTTTAAAGCGCGGTTCAATCGGATTCAGGACCCGACAGAAGACTGGGCGCGCTGGGATGTCCCGTTCGAGGCGGAGGCCGCGGTCATCGCGCTTCACGACGGAAACGTCGTCGGCGAGCGCGGCATGACCGCGGGCCGCAGGCTGACGTTGGGCCCGTCGGCGGCGCTCCGCATCGACGGGATCACGGTCGTCGTCATCAGCGACCGAACCCAAACCGCCGATCCGGTGTTCTTTCACATGATGGGTCTCGATGTCGGTCGGGCACGGACCGTTGTCGTCAAATCCCGCGGTCATTTCCGGGCCGGATTCGCGGCGTGGTTCGATCCCGGCCAGGTCCATGAAATCGACACGGGAGGGTTGACCAGCCCCGTCCATGCGCGATGGCCGTTCCGGCACCTTCCGCGGCCAAGTTTTCCGATGGATGCCCAGACGGCCTGGCCCGGATGAGGCGCTCATGCCACCGGCTCCGAATACTGATCCCGAGGCATCGTCAGCTTGATGAACCGCATGAATCCGGCACGCAAACCGGGTTGGTGGCCGCCCCGCCGGCAAGACAAAGCTCATGCTGTCGTGATCGCCGCCTCGAAGGGGCGACCCTTGGCCCCTTCGAGGCCCGAGGGCACGATCAGGCGCAGCGGTTCGTCTTCCGGCGCCGCCCAATCCGCGCCTTCGATCCGGGCGGGGGGGTCGAAAAGGCGCGCGCGCCCGTCATTCAACCGAAGTCCCTTGGCGGTCGGCGCGATCCTTCCCGAGTTTCTGACGCCCGGCGCGCGGCCAGCACGTGCTTCCAACTGGGTCAGTGCCCGGCCGGCCGCCGACTGAGGCCGGTCGTGGTCCCCGTTGCGGCCACGGCGTGCAGGGATTCGAGGTCGCGAAGCCGAAGCCGATATTTGGTCATGCCCAAAGTCTTTCGATGGATTTCCGGGAAATCCATCCTTCGAATTGAATTGATCGATGCAAAATCGCATAGCATTGAATGTTGGCAATGATTTTCGTGGTAGCTAGCATTTCGGAGTGGTGCAAGGCCGGGCACGGATTCGGCGAGAACGAGCACCAAACGCACAGGGAGGCTTTTGATGAAGAAACTCACAGCCGCGACAGCGGTCGCTGCGAGCATTCTGGCGCTGGGCGCCGGTGCCGCATTCGCCGAGAAGTTGACGATTGGCCTTGCATCCGAGCCAACGGCGATGGACCCGCATTTCCACAACCTTGGCCCCAACAACGCGGTGACTTTGCACATCTTTGATCGCTTGGTCGATCAGGATGAAAAACAGCGCCTCGTTCCGGGGCTCGCCGTGTCCTGGAAACCCATTGATGACCTGACCTGGGAGTTTAAGCTGCGCGAGGGCGTGAAGTTCCACGATGGCAGCGACTTCAATGCCGACGATGTGGTCTGCACCATCGAACGCGCGCCGAACGTGCCGAACTCGCCCTCGAGCTTCGGAACCTATCTCAAGGGCAAGTCGGTCGAGAAGATCGACGCCTACACCGTCCACTTCAAAACCGCGGAACCCTATCCGCTGATGGCCAACGACATCTCGACCATCCGGATCATCTCCGACGTCACGGGCTGCGGCGCGGCGACGGAAGACTTCAATGCCGGCGCGGCGGCCATCGGAACCGGCCCCTTCAAATTCGTCAGCTACAAGCCTGGCGAAAGCATCGTCATGACGCGCAATGACGCCTATTGGGGAGACGCGCCGATTTGGTCCGAGATCGAGTTTCGACCGATTTCATCCGGCCCAAGCCGGGTTGCGGCGCTGCTTGCCGGTGATGTCGACATGATCTCCAGTGTGCCGACGGCCGATATTGCGACGCTGGGCGGCAACGATGCTCTTCAGCTCAGCCAAGGCGTCTCCAACCGCGTCATCTACCTGCACATGGACCAGTTCCGCGAGAACTCGCCTTTCGTGAAGGCAAACGATGGCGGCGACATCAAGAACCCGCTGATGGACGTGCGCGTGCGCAAGGCCATCAGCATGGCGATCAATCGCGACGCCATCGTTGAACGCGTTATGGAAGGCGTGGCGCTGCCCGCCGGTCAGTTGTTGCCCGAAGGTTTCTTTGGTGTCTCCGACAAGCTCGGTCCGGTTGCCTATGATCCCGAAGGCGCCAGGGCCCTGCTGGCCGAGGCCGGTTACGGCGACGGGTTCCAGATGACGATCCACGGGCCCAACGACCGCTATATCAACGACGCCAAGATCGCCGAGGCAATCGGTCAGATGCTCACGCGTGTGGGGATCAAGACCGCGGTCGAAACGATGCCGCGGTCGGTCTATTTCGGGCGCGCGTCACGCGGCGGCCCGGACGGCCTGCCCGAATTCAGCTTCATCCTTGTCGGTTGGGGGGCAGGCTCGGGTGAGGCGTCCTCGCCCCTGAAATCCCTCATCCACACGTTTAACGCGGATGCGGGTTTCGGGTCTTCGAACCGCGGGCGGCACTCGGACCCGGAGACCGATGCGCTGATCGAGGAGGCCCTGCGCACGGTTGACGATGCCAAGCGCCAGGATCTTCTTGCCGCCGCGACGGAAAGAGCGATCGAGAATGTCGCGATCATTCCGACCCACTTCCAGGTCAACACCTGGGCGGCAAAAGCGGGCTTGCGCTACATCGCCCGCACGGACGAGTACACGCTCGCCATGGGGGTGGTGAAAGAATAACCGTCACGCGCCCGGGCCGCCCCTGACGCGGCCCGGCGCAGTTTCTCCGAGGTTCCGAACCCATGACCGTCTTTGTCATCCGCCGATTGCTTCAGGCTCTTCTCGTCGTGTTCCTGATGTCCGTGATCGTCTTCTTCGGCGTCAATATCGTCGGCGATCCGGTCTACATGCTGATAAGCCCGGATGCGGATCAGGCCGACATCGAGGCCGCAATCCGGCGTCTCGGGCTCGACCGTCCGATCTGGGAACAGTATCTCCTGTTCCTCAAAGGCGCCGCGCAGGGCGATCTTGGCAACAGTTTCATCTTCGGCGAACCCGCGTTGAAGCTCATCTTGCACCATATGCCCGCCACGATGGAACTTGCGTTCACGGCGCTCATGCTGGCCATCGTGATCGGCATTCCTCTGGGCCTCTATGCGGGCCTTTATCCGGACAGTCCGATCTCGAAGGGAATCATGGCGGGATCCATTCTCGGTTTTTCACTTCCGACCTTCTGGGTCGGACTGATGCTGATCATGCTTTTCGCGGTCGAACTTGGATGGGTTCCCGCAACGGGGCGCGGCGACGTCGGGTCCTTTCTCGGGATCGAAAGCAGTCTTTTCACCCGTGACGGGCTGAGCCATGTCTTCCTGCCCGCGCTGAACCTCGCGCTCCTGAAGATCTCGCTCGCCATCCGCCTCACCCGCGCCGGCGTGCGCGAGGCGATGGGGCAGGACTATGTCAAATACGCCCGCGCGAAAGGGTTGACGACACGCCGCATCATCCTTGTTCATGTCATGAAGAACATCATGATTCCGGTCGTCACCGTAATGGGGCTGGAATTCGGGAGCCTGATCGGGTTCTCGGTCGTGACCGAGACGATCTTTGCCTGGCCCGGGATGGGCAAGCTCCTGATCGACGCGATCCTGCAACTCGACCGACCGGTGGTCGTGGCTTACCTGATGATCATCGTGCTGTTCTTCGTCCTGATCAACCTGATCGTGGACATCCTCTATTCCGTTCTCGACCCGCGGGTCCGGCTTCGGGATCAAGGCGCATGACCGATATCGCCGCCTCATCCGCCGCCAAAACACCGGCTGAAGCCGAGACGCCGTTCCAGCGGTTCCGTGCCGAGTTTTTCGAAAGCCGAATCGCGACGGCCGCGCTCGCGCTTCTCGGGATCATTGTCATTCTGGCCGTTCTCGCGCCGTGGATCACGCCGCAGAATCCCTACGATCTCGGGCAAGTCGATGTGCTTGACGGGCGCCTGCCGCCAGGCTCCGAGTCCTTCGCGGGCTATACCATGTGGCTCGGCTCCGACGGTGCCGGTCGCGACCTTTATTCGGCTATTCTCCACGGGTTGAGGATTTCCCTGTCCGTTGGCGTCGCGTCCGGGATAATCGCGCTCGTGATCGGCATGGCGATCGGTCTGATCGCGGCCTATCTTGGCGGGCGCGTCGAAGCCGTCATCATGCGCATCGTCGATCTGCAACTCTCCTTCCCGGCGTCACTGGTGGCGCTGATGCTGGTCGCTGCGTTGGGCAAGGGCGTCGATAAAATCATTCTGGCGCTCATCGTGGCACAGTGGGCCTACTACGCCCGAACCGTGCGCGGGACGGCTTTGGTCGAACGCAACAAGGAATATGTCGAAGCGGCCCAGTGCCTTGGCATCTCGCGGCTCCGGATCGTGTTTCGACATATCCTGCCGAACTGTCTGGCGCCGCTGATCGTCGTTGGAACCGTACAGACGGCCCATGCGATTTCGCTTGAGGCAACGCTCTCGTTTCTCGGCGTTGGGCTGCCCCAGACCGAACCCTCGCTGGGTGTCCTGATCGCGAACGGGTTCGAATACATGCTTTCCGGGCGATATTGGATATCCGTTTTCCCCGGCCTCGCGCTGCTCTTCACCGTCGTGTCGATCAATCTCGTGGGTGATCAGCTTCGGGATGTCCTGAACCCGAGGCTCAAGAAATGACGGCGGTTCTGGAAGTCGGGGGGCTGAAGACCCACTTCTTTACCCATGCCGGGGTCGTGAAAGCCGTCGACGGCGTGGATTTTGCCGTCTCGAAGGGCGAAGTCATGGGGCTCGTCGGTGAGTCCGGTTCAGGGAAATCGATCACCGGCTTCTCGATCCTCGGGCTGATCGATCCGCCCGGACGCATCGTCGGGGGGTCGATCCGCTTCAATGGCGAGGAGATCGCCAACGCGCCGGAAGAGCGCCTTCAGGCTATGCGTGGAAACCGGATCTCGATGATCTTTCAGGATCCGATGATGACGCTGAACCCGGTCCTTCGGATCGATACCCAGATGACCGAAGCGATCCTCGCGCATGAGAAGGTGGATCGCCAAACGGCTTGGCGACGTTGCCGCGACGCGCTCGGACTGGTTGGCATCCCCTCGCCGGAGGAGCGTTTGCGCGCCTATCCACACCAACTGTCGGGCGGGATGCGTCAGCGCGTTGCGATTGCAACGGCGTTTCTCAACAAACCGGACCTGATCATTGCGGACGAACCCACGACGGCGCTCGACGTGACCATCCAGGCGCAGATCATCCACGAGGCAAAGAAACTGACCCGACAGACCGGGACGGCAATGATCTGGATTACCCACGACCTGGCGGTCGTGGCCGGTCTGGCGGATCGGATTTCGGTCATGTATGCGGGTCGGATCGTTGAACTGGGCGACACGGATGACGTCATCGACCGCCCGCTCCATCCTTATACTGTCGGCCTGCTCGGGTCGGTGCCGACCGCAAACCGCCGCGGCGAACGGTTGTTCCAGATCGAGGGGATGACACCGAACATGCTGGCATTGCCGGAGGGATGCGCCTTTGCGCCGCGCTGCCGCGCCAGAACGGCGGCCTGCTCGGCCCGGCCCGAGGTGGAAGAGGTCGCTCGGCGTCGCCTCAGATGCTTCAACCCGCAAGGCTTGGTGGGGGCGGGTCGGTGACTGCGCCGCTTGTCGAAATCAGGGACGTCTCCAAACGCTTCACCAAACGGCTGGATGTCGCGGGCAAGATCGCGCGCCGTCTCGGCGCGGCCATCCGGGAGGAGACGGTCCATGCCGTCGATGGCGTCAATCTGTCGATCACCGAAGGTGAAGTCGTCGGGCTGGTCGGAGAATCGGGTTGCGGGAAATCGACCCTCGGCCGTGTCGTGGCCGGCATCCACCCGGCGAGCGACGGTCGGATGTTCTACCAGGG
>JBCCVK010000147.1:0-6346 GCA_039195495.1 Pseudomonadota bacterium | reverse complement strand
GGAGCGGCGTAGAGCCTCCCGTCATGGCTCAGACCGTTTCGCATGGCGGGCAGAATGTCTTCGATGTCATAGTCCGCACCGAAATCGAGGGCTTCGAGCCAGCCGCGCGATCCCCAAATCGGCGCTTCGTACATGCCGATGGTCATCACGTCGAACTGGCCGCCCTTGGTGGTGATATCGGTGGTTACACGGCTCCGAAGGGTGCCTTCCTCAAGCGTTACCCAGTTCAGCGTAATACCGGGATGAGCCGCTTCGAACTCGGGCGTCAGTTTTTGCATTTCGATCATGTGACCGTTGTTCACGGTCGCGATCGTAAGCTCGCCTGCGGCAAGCGTTGTCGCACTGGTTACGCCCGCGACGAGCGTCAGCACGGAGATACGAAATGATTTCATGTTCTCCTCCCTGAAATCGGCTTGATCGTTTTCGTTGAGAAGATCGTTGATATCCTAATGCCTCATCGCCAATACGATTCATGGACACTATGATACTTTTACGCTAAATAAACAGGTTTATTTCGCAAATAGACGCTATTTAAGTATTATAAGGGCGGCGAACCGTTACCGTTCATTCGGTTCGCCATCGTGGGATGTTTTGGCGGTTTCGCACAGGATTCTCACCTGGATCAGGCCCCTGCGGGCCGACGTGACGGTTTCGGCGTTCGCTGGACGTGGTCCCGTGCCGGCGTCTTCCCGCCGGGGGGTGGCCCCGGCTTTGCGCGTTTGCGCGAAGTCCGCACCAGCCCGCATCACGCCGGAAAACCCGCAAGGACGATCAGAGCGCCGAATCCCACCCCTGCATCTCGATAAGGCGCGAAGCCGCGCGCTCGAATTCAAACGTGCCTTCCCCGCTGACGTAAAGGGCGTCGGGTAACGAAGCGGCCGTGCAAATCAAACATACACCGGCTTCGTAAAGCGCATCGATCAGAATGACGAAACGCCGGGCCTGGTCGAAGTTCGACCGTTCCAGCCTTGGAATATCTTCCAGGATCAACGTTTTCACGGCTGCCGCCACTGCCAGATAATCGCCTGGTCCGAGCGGCTGCGCGCACAGATCCCGGAACGTCGCCCGCCCGATACCGTCGCGGAATGCGGGAATCACCACATCCCGGCCCTTGACGCTGAGCGTCAGCCTTTCGGACACGCCGCCTGTCAGTTCTTGCCAAAGCCGTTCCACCGCCGCCCGGGCGGCCGCATCGATGGGGGTGAAATACCGCTGCGCCGTCGCCGTCCGAAGGCGCCGGTAATCGGTCGGACCAGTCAGCGCCCGCACTTCCATCCGTTCTTTCAACAAGGTGACGAACGGCATGAAAAGATGCCGGTTCACCCCGTCCTCGTAAAGGTCCTCCGGGGCCCGGTTGGCGGTCACCACCACCACCACCCCCGCCATGAACAATCGTTCGAACAGGCGGCCCATGATCATCGCATCGGTGATGTCGGCGATCTGTATCTCGTCGAGACACAGCAGCCGTGTCCCGGCGATCACCGTCCGCGCGACCGGCACGATCGCATCGTCGACCCCGCTCTTGCGCGCCTCATGCAAGGTCGCGTGAATCTCCTGCATGAACATGTGGAAATGCACCCGGCGCTTGCGCCGCTCGATTGACGTTTCGAAGAACAGATCCATCAGCATCGACTTGCCGCGCCCGACACCGCCCCAAAGATAGAGGCCCGCGACCGGCGGCGGCTTGCCACGAAACAGCCCGAATCTGGCGGTTCGGGACATCTCCGCGGTGATCCGCTCGAACGACGCCAGCACCGCCACCTGCGCGGCGTCTCGTGTCAGGCGGTGCGAAACGACCCTGGCGTCATACGCGTCTCTCACAATGCTCATCCCGAGCGCATACCCCTTTGCTTGCCTGGAGAAAAGCCCGCCGCCCCGCCCCGGGGGGAGCTTCGTCCGCGCTTTGCGCGGGCGGTCCGGTTGCGCGCCCCGCCGTGAGCAGCCACAAAACGGGCGCACTGAAAAAAATTCAATGGATAAAATAAAAGCGTGCCTTTACTCTTCCCCAAACTCCGCCGGAGGCCCCATGCCCAACGATACCCGCGCCCCGCTCATCACCCCGGTGTTGATCGGAGGCTGCATCATCATGTTGATCAGCTTCGCCATCCGGGCGTCCTTTGGCGTATTTCAAATCCCGGTGGCCGAGGAGTTCAACTGGCCGCGGACAGAGTTTTCCCTCGCCATCGCAATCCAGAATCTCGCATGGGGCGTCGGACAGCCGATCTTCGGCGCGATCGCCGAAAAGATCGGAGATCGAAAGGCGATCGTCCTCGGTGCGCTGACCTATGCCGCCGGGATGATCCTTTCGGCCGCCGCCACCACGCCTTTGGGGCATCAGGTTCTTGCCATCGCGGTCGGCTTCGGGATCGCGGGCACCGGATTTGGCGTGATCCTGGCCGTCGTCGGACGCGCCGCGACCGACGAAAACCGGTCCATGGCCCTGGCCATTGCCACCGCCGCCGGGTCCGCCGGGCAAATCGTCGGCGCCCCCGCGGCCAAAGCGCTCATGACGATCATGCCATGGCAATCCGTCTTCATCACATTCGCCGCTGCAATCCTGGTGACGATTCTTCTGGTTCCGATGATCAAGACGGACGAGACCGCTTCGAAGGCGCAGTTGGAAGAGGCCCTGGGATCGGTTCTTAAAAGGGCGTTTCGCGATCCTTCCTATACGCTGATCTTTCTCGGCTTCTTCTCCTGCGGCTATCAGCTTGCCTTCGTCACCGCCCATTTCCCGGCCTTCGTGACCGAGATGTGCGGACCGATCCTGCCCGGAGGGGCGCTTTATTCCATCGGGATCACGTCCACCTCGGCTCTCGGCGCGATGGCCATCTCGTTCATCGGGCTGGCCAATATCGCGGGAACCCTGGCGGCAGGCTATCTTGGAAAACGATATTCCAAGAAATATCTCCTGGCGATGATATACACGGCCCGCACGATCGTGGCCGCCGCGTTCATCATGTTTCCGATCACACCGACGACGGTAATCCTTTTTTCGATCGTCATGGGATCGTTGTGGTTGGCCACGGTTCCGCTGACCAGCGGTCTGGTCGCCCATATCTACGGATTACGCTACATGGGCACGCTTTACGGCATCGTCTTTTTCAGCCATCAACTGGGCAGCTTTCTCGGTGTATGGCTGGGCGGCAGGATGTATGACATATATGGCGACTATACGCTGGTGTGGTGGGTCGGCGTCGGCGTGGGGGCTTTTTCGGCCCTTGTGCACTTGGCCGTGAGAGAGCGCCCGCTACCGGCTGCGCAGGCCGCCTGACACCACCCGCTGCGCGCGCGTCCGCCCCCGAGAATGCCGCCGGCCGCGCCCAAACATCCGTTCGGAAAAACCCACGGAAAAACCCAAACTAACGGGAATTCCGTTCAGCCGTTCGATCCCGCCCCGCCGCCCGCCGTGCCGGGCCACGCGGTGAGCGGGGTCGAAGAAGCGAACCGGGCAAACATCTCCGGCGGCTCGACGGTCCTTGCCGCCTTGGCTCGGAGGGCGAACCGACAGGGGCACCGCCTTTACCAGAATGAGGGATGCGAAGACCTGCGGGACGTTCAGTCCCCATCGGCGACCCCTCGTGCCCTTAGCCGCGCCCGCCGCGCGCGGTAGCCGGGCAAAATGACAAGCCCCACCGCCAGCAGCAGCAGGACTATCGTCATCGGGCGTTCCAAAATGAAACCGATACCGTCGTAGAGCTGCATCGAGCGGGCGAAATTATCCTCCAGCATGCGACCCAGGATGAAACCGATCAGCAATGGTGCCAGCGGATAACCGGCAAAGCGCATAACCGTCGCCACGGTGCCGAGCCCCACGAGAATGAGCAGTTCGGTCGCGTTGTTTTGCCCGATGTAAGTGCCCATCAGGGAAAAGAAAAAAATAAACGGCAGCAGATAGTTGCGCGGTACCGTCAGAATCTTCGCGATGTAGGGGATCAGTGGCAGGTTCAGGATCAACAGGATTACGTTTCCGAGATACATTGAGATGATCACCGCCCAAAAGAGCTGTGGTTCGTCGATCATCAGACGCGGTCCGGGCGAAACGTTGAGCGCCATAAGCGCACCCAGCAGGATCGCCGTGGTTCCCGAACCGGGAATACCCAGCGTCAGGAGCGGCACGAAAGAGCCTGTACACGCGGCATTGTTGGCGGCTTCGGGTGCCGCGAGACCTTTGACCGACCCCTTGCCGAAGTCTTCCTGCTCCTGTTTCGGCGCAATGTTGCGCTCGACCGCGTAGCCGAGGAAGGAGGCGATGGTGGCCCCCGCGCCGGGCAAGACGCCGATCAGGAAACCTTGGATCGACTGGCGCCCGATGACCGGGGTGATCTTGCGCGCCTCGTCGCGGGTGATGCGCAGATCCTTGATCGCGCCACCGGGATCGCCGGAATTCGAACGGGAAGGGTCCAGTACCAGAAAGATCGCTTCGGGTAGGGCGAACATGGCCATGGCCAGCGTGATGAAGCCGAATCCCGATTGCAAGTCCATCAAACCCATGGTGAAGCGCGGCATGTTGAAAAGCGCGCCTTCGCCGACCGTCGCCATGATCAGGCCGAGCAGAGTCATCAATACGGCTTTCAAAACCTGCCCGGTGCCGGCGAAGGCGGCGATCGCGGACAGTCCGACGACCATCAATGCGAAATATTCCGCAGAATGAAACAACAGCGCGGCAGAGGCAAGCATGGGCGCGAAGATCATCAGCAAGACCGCACCGATCGTGCCCCCGGCGAAAGAGGCGATGGCGGCAATGGTCAGGGCTTTACCCGCCTTGCCCGCGCGCGACAGCGGATAGCCGTCGAACGAACTTGCCACGGTCGAGGCCACGCCCGGGGCATTGATGAGGATCGAGGAGGTCGAGCCACCGAAGATGGCGCCGTAATAGACGCCTGCCAGCAGAATCAACGCGGCCGATGGATCCCCGATGGAAATGGCGACCGGGATCATGATCGCGATGATCGACATCGGACCCAGCCCCGGCAACATGCCGATGAAGGTTCCGATCAGACAGCCACCCACGACCATCAGAATGTTCGTGAACGAAAAAGCGGTGGAAAGTCCTATTAGAACGCCTTCGATCATGGATCAGACCCCTATGAAGAATGGCCAGGGACGCAGGAAAATGCCCAATATCTCCTGTACCAGATACCAGACCCCGACCGCCGCCACGGCCGCGACGGGAAGCAGGACACGAAAATTGCGCTCGCCCAGTATGAAACTCCCCAATGTCAGGAAGCCGATCGTCGACATCAGAAATCCAGCCGGACGCAGCAGCAGCGCGTAGGCGACCGCGAGGCCGAGCAGCAGCACCGCCTGTCCGAGCTTGTATTCCCTCAATCGGCGGTAATCGATATCGCCGGCCTTGGGGCCATCCTTGGATTTCTCGGCTCCGAGCAGAATGGCCAGAGCGACCAGCGCCGCCATTACGGAAAGTATTTTCGGAAAGGTCGAGGGCCAAATCGGATTGCGGCGCAGGAAGGGCGGCAGATCGCCATCCATGGTGAAGAATGCCGCGTATCCATAGGCCAGACAAATCACCAGAACGGTCAGCGCGATCCATCGATCAAGCGTCATGAGCGGTCCCCGCGTGTTGTGGAATGGCGATGGCGGAGCGGTGTCCGCCATCTGCGTCGCCTGAAGGTCGTGAAGCCACCAATGGTCCGGGTCCTACAGAAAACCCAGCTTCCTCATCAGATCGCCGATGACCTTTTCCTGATTTTCCAGAAAGACGCGGAAGTCGTCGCCAGAATTATGGATGTTCACCCAGCCGTTGCGCGTCCGCACCGTTTCCCATTCAGATGTGTCGTACATTTTGGCAAGGGCATCCTGATAGGTGGTCAACCTGTCCTGCGGCAACCCCGGTGCCGCAAAGAAACCGCGCCAGTTGACGAAGGTGGTATCGATACCCTGTTCCTTCATCGTGGGCGCGTCTTCGAACGTGGCCACCCGCTCGGGTGCGGTGACCCCGAGGATCTTGACCTCTCCGGCCTCCGCCATGGTGATGGCTTCGGAAAACCCGGTCGAAAGCGCCTTGATCTCACCCGACAGCAATGCGGCCATGGCCGGCCCGCCGGTGTCGTAGGGAATGTATTTCACCCCGGTTGAATCGACGCCGGCGGCCTCCATCACCATCGCGGCGACCAGGTGGTCCATGCTGCCCGGCACCGAGCCGCCGCCTATGGCCGTGCCCGAGGGATCCGCCCTGTAGGCCGCGATCAGATCCCGCATCGAATCGATCGGGCTGTCGGTATGCACCACCAGCGTGGCATAATCGCCGATGGTGCCGGCCACCAGCGTCAGATCACGGAAACTCTGGGGAAAAACTCCGGTCAGCGACCGGATCACGATGGGC
>JBCCVK010000146.1:0-6371 GCA_039195495.1 Pseudomonadota bacterium | reverse complement strand
GGCGTTCGTTCCCGTCCGATAACCACGTCCCGACACGCGCTTGCGATCGATCGAGACCTTCGCCGCCGGGCCGATGGTCGCCGGAGGCTGCAAGGGGATCACGCAGACGACCCCCCCCGAAGCGCGCCGCGTGGCCCTCTTGCGAGTTTGAAGTTGATTAGGCGGCTCTGCGGGCAGAGCCGCCGCTCCCCGGGCTCTCGTTCACTTCAATATTTTGGCGACGACGCCAGCGCCGACGGTTTTTCCGCCCTCTCGGATTGCGAAGCGCAAGCCGTCCTCCATGGCGATGGGGGCGATGAGTTCGACGGAGAAGGAGACCTTGTCGCCCGGCATCACCATCTCGGTGCCTTCGGCCAGGGTCACGGTTCCGGTCACGTCGGTGGTGCGGAAATAGAACTGCGGACGGTAATTGGCGAAGAACGGCGTGTGACGCCCCCCCTCCTCCTTGGTCAGGATATACGCCTCGGCCTCGAACCGGGTATGCGGGGTCACCGAGCCGGGCTTGCACAGAACCTGACCGCGCTCGACACCGTCGCGGTCGATCCCCCGCAAGAGCGCGCCGATGTTGTCGCCCGCCTCGCCGCGATCCAGAAGCTTGCGGAACATCTCCACACCCGTGCAGGTGGTCTTCCGCGTGTCGCGGATGCCGACGATCTCAATCTCGTCGCCGACGCTGATCACCCCGCGCTCAACCCGACCGGTCACCACCGTGCCACGACCCGAGATCGAAAAAACATCCTCGATCGGCATCAGAAAAGGCTGATCAACGGCCCGCTCGGGCGTCGGAATATACGCGTCAACGGCCGCAAGAAGCTCGCGCACCTTGCTCTCCCCGATCTCCGGGCTGCCGCCCTCCATCGCCGCAAGCGCCGAACCCGACACGATCGGGATGTCGTCCCCGGGAAACTCGTAAGAACTCAGAAGCTCCCGAACCTCCATCTCGACAAGCTCCAGAAGCTCGGCGTCGTCAACCTGGTCAACCTTGTTCAGAAACACCACAAGCGCCGGAACCCCAACCTGACGCGCCAGAAGAATGTGCTCGCGCGTCTGTGGCATCGGTCCGTCCGCGGCGTTCACAACCAAAATCGCACCGTCCATCTGCGCCGCGCCCGTGATCATGTTCTTGACGTAGTCCGCATGCCCGGGGCAATCAACGTGCGCGTAGTGACGCGCATCCGTCTCGTATTCAACATGCGCCGTCGAGATCGTGATCCCGCGCGCCTTCTCCTCAGGCGCGCCGTCAATCTGATCATACGCCTTGAAGTCCCCAAAATAACGCGTAATCGCAGCCGTCAGTGTCGTCTTCCCGTGGTCAACGTGCCCAATCGTACCAATGTTCACATGCGGCTTCTTGCGCTCAAACTTCTCTTTCGCCATCATGGCCTCCTTACTGAATCAACGCACAGAAACAAAATATGCCCGATTCGACATCGCGCGCCTGATACTGGCTGCTTCCAAAAAAAACAAGCGTCTACGAGTTTTCAGCCGCACCGGCATCGGCAGGGCGGTCGGGCGAGAACCAATCTTCATTCTCGCGCATCCAACGTTCGATCGCCCTTGCGGTATTGAAGGATAGATTCGCCATCTGCTCGTCCTTTCCCTGGGTCAGACCGGACCCAAGCAACGTCTCTTCCGAAATCGATTCCAAAACCGTGATCTGCTTCGGCTCTTCGTTGATCTTGCCACCGGCGGCATCGTCCCAGACGGTGACGCTGGCGATAACGACCGATTTCGGATTGGCGATCAACGGCACGCCCGGCAGCGCCAGCACATAGGCATCGAGTGTCATGGCGATATGGTAAAATCGCGGGCCTTCGTATCTTTTAAACCGGGTCTCGACCGCATCTGTCAGCGAGGTTTTCCAGTCGTCCAGCGCCGCTTCCCGGGACAAGGGGCCGATCTGGGCGTTCTCGGTCACAACGACGGTATGACCCAGCTTGAAATCGCCTAGGGGCTCCGGCTTTTCCTCGAGCGTTTCGGGCCCGGCACCGCAAGCGGTCAGGCCAAGACATCCCAGACCACTCAAGACTGTCCTGCGCGATAATGCACTCATCGAAAACTCCCAGATCGGTGACCGTCATCAATGTGATACATCTAACCACGAAGGGTCACAAACCCAACCGTTCGCACGGCATTGCATCGTGACCATCGACATTCAGACCCGTGCTCCGGTGGTGGTGTTCGCCATGCGATTGCCCCGGGCCCCATCACCGGCATTCGAAGACGCGGCGCGGCAAGTCGGCGGGGGCGTGCCGGGTCTTGCATGCCGCTTTGTCCGGGCCCTTCGCCGCGCTGTTGCGATACCAGCCGTTCGGGTTCGAACCGGCCCCGCCCCGCATGTCCGAGGGAGCGACTCGCGCAGCCGCGCAGGGTTCCGATATGGGAGGTCTCCACCCTGCGCGGCTGCGCTATGTCCCTCCTCCTCAAGCGTCCACCTCCGAAATCCAGGTGGCGGCTCTTCGACCGGAGAGGTAAAGTCGGTCGGAAAAGTTGCACTTTGCCATGAACCCACAAGTGGCGGTCGTTTTGAACAGTTCCATGATTCTTCCACAAGCGCGGTTTTCCAGAACACGACCCCCGTGCTCTGCATCTGCCGCTGTACACAAGTTGGCCAAGCCCCGGAACAACACCAACACGCGAGGACCCGATGCCCATCGAACATGCCCCTTTCAGCAAAGCGGAATACGACCGCCGCATCGCCAAGACGCGGACCGCCATGGCCGCGGCCGGGGTCGATGTGATGTTCGTCACGGATCCATCGAATCAGGCCTGGCTGACCGGGTATGACGGCTGGTCCTTCTATGTCCATCAGGGCGTCATTCTGGGCATGGAGGGCGATCCGGTCTGGTGGGGGCGCATGCAGGATACCAACGGTGCCCGCCGGACCGTGTGGATGGAGGATGAAAAGATCATCGGCTATGCCGACCGGTACATCCAGTCCACCACCTGCCACCCGATGGAGGACCTTGCCCAAAATCTGAAGGCAATGGGGTATGAAAAGGCCCGTATCGGCGTCGAATTGGAGAATTACTATTACTCGGCCAAGGCGCACTTGGTTCTGCACGCCGAAATGGCGAATGCGGCGCTGGTCGACGCCACGGCGCTTGTGAACTGGCAGCGCGCGGTTAAATCCGACGAGGAGATGGCCTTTATCAGAAAGGCCGCGAAAATCTCGGAAAAGATCGTACGGGTCGGGCTGGAAAGGGCCGAGCCGGGCGTGAAAAAGAACGAACTGGTCGCCGAAATCGTCCACGCGGCGCTGATCGGCGTGGGGGAGGATTGGGGTGACTATCCCGCCGCCGTGCCATTGACACCCTCGGGTATCGATGCCACCGCGCCGCATCTGACCTGGAACGGCGACGAGATGAAACAGGATGAAATTACCTTCTTCGAGCTCTCGGGCTGCTACCGCCGCTATCATGCACCCCTCTGCCGTTCCGTGTTCCTCGGCAAACCGCCGCAGAACGTACTTGACGCCTCACAGGCGTTGACCGCGGGGTTGGAGGCCGGGCTGGACGCCGCCCGCGCCGGCAGCCGGGCCTGCGATATCGCCAATGCTCTGAACGGCGAATTGGCCAAGGTGGGGATCGATCGCGGCAGCCGCTGCGGTTATCCGATTGGCCTGTCCTATCCGCCCGATTGGGGCGAGCGCACCGTTTCCATTCGACCCACTGACGAGACCGTCTTACGGCCGGGCATGACCTTCCATTTCATGCCCGGCCTGTGGTTGGACGACTGGGGACTGGAGACGACGGAAACCATTCTCATTACCGAAAGCGGCCCGCCCGAGGTCCTGTGCAATGTCGAGCGCAAGCTTTTCGTGAAGGACTGAACCTTGAGCGCATTGCAGGAGATCAAGGAGCTTCTGAGGGATCTGATCGGGTTTCCGACGGTTTCTTCCGACAGCAATCTCGACATGATCCACTATCTGGCGCAGCGACTGGCCGATGCCGGGGCCGACATCGAGATCTGGCATGATGAAACCGGCGCCAAGGCCAACCTCTTTGCCACATTGGGCCCTAAACGCGATGGTGGCATCGTGCTCTCGGGTCATTCCGATGTCGTTCCCGTTATCGATCAGGACTGGTCATCGGATCCTTTCGGGATGATCGAGCGGGACGGGAGATGGTACGGCCGCGGCACATGTGACATGAAAGGTTATATTGCGGCCGCGGTCGTCATGGCTCCGCGATATGCCGCATTGAATTTGCAGCGGCCGGTGCATTTCGCCTTTACCTATGACGAAGAGATCGGCTGTTTCGGCGCCCGCGCGCTGGTCGACACGCTGCGCGAGAAGGGGATCAAACCCGCAGTGGCAATCATCGGCGAGCCCACTTCGATGCGGATCATCGAGGGGCACAAGGGATGTTACGAGTATACAACCCACTTCACCGGGCTCGAAGGTCATGGCTCCGGCCCGGCCCGGGGCGTGAATGCGGTGGAATATGCGGTGCGCTACGTTTCTAAACTGCTGGAGCTCAAGGCCGCTTTGCGGACCCGCGCCCCGGCGGAGAGCCGGTTCGAGCCGCCCTGGACCACGATCAACACCGGTGCGCTGGTGGGGGGCGTGGCCCATAACGTGATCCCCGGAAAGGCGCGGGTGGAATGGGAAATGCGCCCGGTCCGCGTGTCGGACGCGGATTACGTCAAGCAGGAACTGCGCCAATTCTGCACCCATACGCTGATCCCAGCCATGAAGGCCGTCCATCCGGACGCAGGCATCGAGACCGAAGTCATCGGCGAGGTCGGCGGGCTGGAGCCCATGGACGACAACGAAGCCCGCGATCTGATCATGGAACTGACAGGGGCCAACGGTGCCGATGTCGCCCCTTTCGGCACCGAGGCGGGCATCTTTCAGAGTCTCGGCATGAGTGTCGTGGTATGCGGCCCCGGTTCGATCGAGCAGGCGCACAAACCCGACGAATTCGTGTCCGTCGATCAACTGCGGCAATGCTTCGACATGCTGGATCGCCTGTCCGCCAAACTCGCGTGAACCATGAGTTCGGCGCGTCTGGCCTCTCTGTTCTGGACTGCCGCGCCCGCGCTGTTCGTCCTGTTCTGGGCTGGCGGCTACAGCTTTGCCAAGCTCGGCCTTGCGCATATCGAGCCGATAACCATGCTGGTGTTGCGCTATGGGCTGGCGATGCTGTGCCTGTTGCCCCTGCTGGCCATTTTTTGCCCTCCTTTGCCCCGCGACCCGTCGCAGTGGGCAACCATGGTGGCCAGCGGGTTTTTGATCCAGTGCGTCTATTTCGGGATGGCCTATCTTGCCATGAAGCAGGGACTGGCCGCAGGAGCGACCGCCATCGTCATGGCGCTGCAACCCGCTTTGGTGGCGGTCAGTTCGCCGTTGATCGGCGCGCCGCGCGGCAGACCCGCAATGTGGCTGGGCATAGCGCTTGGATTCGCCGGTGTGGCGCTCTCGGTGTTGGATCGGACCGGCGCCGTTCCGATTTCGGCCGGACTGATTGCCATCGGTGCGCTTCTTGGCCTGACGGTGGCCACTCTTCTCGAGAAAGCCGATGGGCGGCGCATCAATCCGGTTCTGGGAGGGTTCGTGCAATACGTCGTCGGTTTTGCCGTGCTGCTTCCCGTTGCCTATGCCTTTGAGACGATGCGGATTCGCTGGCACCCCGATCTGATCCTGTCGCTGGCCTATCTGGTGATCGCCAATTCGCTGATCTCGATCGGCTTATACGTGGCGCTGGTTCGACGCGGCGATGCCACACGGGTTTCGAGCCTGCTGTATCTCGTTCCTCCCCTCGCGATCCTGCTGGCCTGGGCTCTGCTGGGGGAGGATATCACATGGCGTGTCGTCGTGGGCTTTGCGCTCTGCTTGACCGGGTTCTACATCGTCGGCCTGTTCAGGGAAGCATGACCGAACCACATATCCGTCGAAATACCGATTTCAAGGCTCCGAGACCGGTTCGAACTCATGCATCGCGAGATCCGAGATCGGCTCCGCCCCGTTGGACGACGCATCGGGCATACGCCTGTCCGAGGCCGAACCTGCCGGCGCGTTCGGGATCTCACGCATGGCGCCGCGTCGTGTTCCCGCCCGGCCCGAAGGCGAGGGACCCGCGCAATCGGTTCAGGAGATGGGTCCCTTCGTGACATATGCCGATATTGCGGAACTGGAACAGATGGGGTGGATGCCCTCTCCTGAAACGGCATCGCGATGTGCCATGGTGGCATTGTTGAAGTCACCACAGAAAGAGAGCATCCATGAACGAAGATATCATCATCGGTATTGATCTGGCAAAGAACGTCTTCCAACTGCACGGCGCGCAGCGCGACGGGCGGGTTTTGTTTCGAAAGAAGCTGAATAGAGCACAATTTCGGACCTTTTGCGCGAAGCAGCCCAAATGTCT
>JBCCVK010000145.1:0-6423 GCA_039195495.1 Pseudomonadota bacterium | reverse complement strand
CGGACAGCCGGTTCTGGAGTTTTACGGTCAAAACGAACGCTTCGCCGATTTTGCGGAACGCGAAAACATCTGGGGCGCCTGGGCGGTGCTGATCGCGGGCCTCACGCCCTTTCCCTATAAGGCCGTCACCATCCTGTCGGGGGTCACGGGCCTGTCCCTGACGGTCTTCGTCGTATCGTCGATCATCGCCCGGGGGATGCGTTTCTTTCTGCTGGCGGCGCTGCTGTGGCGGTTCGGTCAGCCGGCGCGCCGGGTGATGGAAAATCACCCATGGTTGGTGATCGGTCTGTTCGTACTTGCTCTCTTGGGCGGTTTCTATCTGATGAGGTATCTATGAGCGCGCGTATCCTGATGCTTCTGGCCGCGGCCGGGTCGGCGGCGTTGCTGGTCGGGGCCTGGACATTTGAATATCTGGGTCATGCCCCCTGCGCGATGTGTCACTGGCAGCGCTGGCCACACATGGCGGCGGTCCTTATCGGGTCGAGCGCCCTTTTGGTAACGGGGACGGTCACGGCGATTCTGGGCGCCTTGGCCGTTGCGACCACGGCGGGCATCGGGGTGTTCCATGTGGGGGTGGAGAAGAAGTGGTGGCCGGGGCCGTCAAGCTGTACCGGCAGCGGTGGGGAACTGGCGGACCTGAGTGGCGCCGAGTTGCTGTCGACCGATGTCGCGGACAAGGTGGTGATGTGCGACCAGGTCTCATGGATCTTTCTAGGCGTCTCGATGCCGGGTTGGAATGCACTGTTTTCATTACTTCTCATGGCAATCTGGATTGTGGCGATACGCCGGGTCTGACCGTTCCTCGAGCCCCGGTCGGGGAACCGCGCCCGGATATCCTGCGCGTATCCTTGAAAACGGTGAAACAAACCACGTATACGGCGACCGCTTCGCTTCCCGATATGCGCCGCGCGCTTGACCTGCGGGAACGTATCGACGACATCTGCGCGTGGGAAACGAAGGTTGGGACAGAATGACGATTTTCGATCCGACACGCCGCCTGGTGGCCGAGGCCGTTGGTACCGGGCTTCTGGTGGCGACGGTCGTGGGTTCGGGGATCATGGCGGACGCGCTTTCGGCCGACGATGCCGTTTCGCTGCTTGGAAATACGATTCCAACAGGCGCGATTCTTGTCGTCCTGATCACGATTCTGGCCCCGGTATCGGGGGCGCATTTCAATCCCGCCGTCACCCTCGTGTTCGCCCTGCGCAAAGAACTGTCCTGGGGGCTCGCCGCCGGATACATGCTTGTGCAAATCGCGGGAGGGGTGTTGGGTACTTTGCTCGCGCATGCGATGTTCGACTTGCCGCTCCTTCAAACCAGCACGAAGATTCGCACCGACCTCGGTCAATGGCTTGCCGAGGCGGTGGCGACGTTCGGACTTGTCGCCACGATCCTGGCCGGGGTCAGATTTCGCGCCGACGCGGTCGCATGGCTGGTGGGGCTTTACATCAGCGCGGCTTACTGGTTCACGGCCTCGACCAGTTTCGCAAATCCGGCCGTGACGATCGCCAGGGGATTTTCCAACACTTTCGCGGGTATCCGGCCCGCGGATGTGCCTGGTTTCATAGCGGCCGAGCTTGCGGGCGCGCTCATAGCGGCCGTCTTCATTCGCTGGCTCGTCGCCCCCGTCCAGACGATGGATGCCCATCCGCGGAATACGACATGACCGTCGTTCTTCATCAAAATTCCCGTCGCTTCCCCTCGAGAAACGTCGGCGAAATCCTTGGCGCAACCGGTGAGAGACCGACGGTCATGGAATATCTGCAGACCGTATGGACATGCCCGGGGCTTCTTGCGCGTTTCGCGGCGGCGGTTCGGATGCCGCGAAACGCGGTGCAGGCGGTCGGAGACCCGAACGGGAAACCGGGATCTCCCGATCCCTCCACGACGACGAAAAGGCGCTTCCGTCAGCGCCGTGCGAACATCCGGCTCCGGTGGACCGGCCAACCCGTGCATAGGCCGAAAAGGCGGACGGCTTTATCGACCGCCCAAAACCGTTCTCGACCTGCCGGACAAGATGCCGTCCGGGCACGTTCTTACGAAGAAGGCATGAAATGCCGGTGAACGCGAAGGCGGGCTTAACCGAGAAGGAGGCAAAGATGTCACCGCGCAAGATCATAATCGATACCGACCCGGGTCAGGACGACGCCATCGCCATTCTCTTGGCCTTGGCCAGCCCGGACGAACTGGACGTGCTGGGTATCACAACGGTGGCGGGAAATGTGCCGTTGGACTTGACCAGCAAGAACGCCCGTATGGTGTGCGAACTGGCGGGCAAACCCGATATGAAGATCTTCGCCGGCAACGATCGGCCAATGGCACGGCCTTTGATCACGGCGGAGCATGTACATGGAAAGACCGGCCTCGACGGGGCCGACCTGCCCGACCCCGCCATGCCTTTGCAAAAGCGGCACGCGGTGGATTTCATCATCGACACGCTGCGCGCCGAACCTCAGGGCAGCGTGACGCTGTGCGCGCTGGGGCCCCTGACCAATATCGGCGCGGCCTTTTCCAAAGCACCGGACATAATGAAGGCCCCGGCCGGTATCGTTTTGATGGGGGGGGCTTATTTCGAAGTGGGCAACATCTCTCCAGCGGCGGAATTCAACATTCATGTCGATCCGGAAGCTGCTGAGATCGTTTTTAAATCCGGGATCGATATTACAGTGGTTCCGCTGGATGTCACCCATAGGGTTCTGGCCACACCCGACCGTGTCGCGGCGTTTCGCGCACTGGGCAGCGTGGGCGGGGCCGTGGCGGGGTGGACCAATTTCTTCCAGCGCTTTCATGCGGAAAGATACGGTATCGCGGGGGCGCCGCTCCATGACCCCTGCGTCATCGCCTATCTGTTGCACCCCGCGCTCTTCTCGGGACGGCATATCAATGTCGAGATCGAGACGGGTTCTACCCTGACGCTGGGCATGACGGTCGCCGACTGGTGGCGGGTCAGCGGACGCCCGGCCAACGCCACTTTCCTGGGTGATGTGGATTCCAAGGGCCTTTTCACACTTCTGACGGAACGCCTTGCCCGATTTTGAAAGGAACCCGTGCGATAGATTCGGTCATCCCGAAACCGATGCGTCAAAGACGGAAAAGAGCCGCCGAGCGGGTTCTGAGGGTCCCGTGCGGCCGTAAGGCCCCCGCCCGACGCCCCGAACACCAAACAGTGTCGGGTTGTCGGGTTGCGGATACCCCTGGCGCGGATATCCTTGACGCGGAAATGGCATGGAGATCATGAGAACGGTATGACGGCACCTGTCAATCCAAGAATAAAGGCGACGGCCGCTCCGCCAGTAATGGAGGCGCGGCGATGGATCGCGCGGACGCGCCTCGCCCCGGACCGACCCTTGTTGAATTTCAGCCAGGCCGCTCCGGTCGATCCTCCGCCCGAACCGCTACGGCATGCCATGGCGGAAATCGTGATACGGGATCCAAACGCGCATCTTTACGGCCCCGTGCTCGGGCTGCCGGAACTTCGGGCGCAGGTGGCCGCGGAATGGAGCCGTGCCTATGGCGCACCAGTGCGTGAAGACCAGGTGGCGATCACCTCTGGATGCAACCAGGCCTTTACCGCGGCGGTCGCCACGTTGGCGAGGGCCGGCGATGCCGTGATCCTGCCCGTACCGTGGTATTTCAATCACAAGATGTGGCTGGACATGGAAGGGATCGAGACGCGCGTTCTACAAACGGGGGATGACCTGCTGCCCGATCCCGAAAGAGCCAGGGCGCTGATCGATGATCGGGTGAAAGCGATCGTGCTGGTGACACCGAACAATCCGGGTGGGGTGGAATATCCGGGCGAACTGGTGCAAGCCTTTTACGCGCTGGCGAAAGCGCACGACCTGGCGTTGTTGATCGACGAGACTTATCGCGACTTCGACGGCCGCGCGCAGAGGCCACATGACCTGTTTGCGGATCCGGACTGGGATCGCACGCTGATCCAGACATATAGCTTTTCCAAGGCGTATCGGTTGACCGGACATCGGGTGGGCGCCCTGCTGACACATCCCGCGCGATTGGCGGAGGCGGAGAAATTCCTCGACTCCAGCACGATCTGCCCCAACCAGTTGGGGCAGCGGGCCGCGCTCTGGGGGATGCGGCATCTGGGCGATTGGCTGGCGGGCGAACGGCTCGAAATCCTGGAACGGCGTGCCGCCATTGAAAAGGGGCTTCCCGAACTCGCGGGGTGGACGCTTTTGGGATGCGGGGCTTATTTCGCTTATGTCGAGCATCCTTTCGCCCTGCCTTCGGACCAAGTGGCGCAAGCGCTCTTGCATCAAGCGGGCGCGCTCTTGCTGCCCGGCACCATGTTCGCCCCGACCTTGGCCGAAGGTGGCACCGGCGCGGCCGAGCGGCAGATGCGCATCGCCTTCGCCAATGCCGACCGAACCGGTATAGGCGTGCTCTTCGATCGCTTGCGCCAAGTTGATCCGGCGACGCTTGCCCCTGCCCGGCCAACCTCCTAAACAACTTCAAAGGCTCAACGCTTCAGGGAGAGGCCCATGCCCGGCGGCATACGTTCGAAAGGCGCGAATATCTTCGTCTATGTTCTGCTGGGCCTGCTGGTCGTGGGTTTGGCGGGTTTCAGCATCGGTGATTTCGGCGCCTCGATACGCGCGATCGGTCAAGTCGGCGACGTCGAGATCGACGTGAACGATTATCATCGCGAACTTCAGCAGGAACTGAACGCGGCACAGGCACAGACCGGTCAACCGGTAACCATGGCCGAGGCACGCCAGTTCGGGCTGGATCAGGCGGTTCTCGAACGGTTGATCGGTCAGGCGGCGCTGGACAATGAAACGCAAGCCATGGGCCTGTCCGTCAGCGATGAAACGGTGCGCGAGGCTGTTTTGCAGATTCCGGCGTTTCGCGGGCTCGACGGCACCTTCGATCGGGAAAGCTATCAAGGCGTTCTGGATCGTCAGGGGCTGACGGTTGCGCAATTCGAAGACCGGGTCCGCAGCGATGCCGCGCGCGGGATATTGCAGCGGGCGGTGGCTGATGGAGTCGCCACGCCCGAGTTCTACGTCGACACCCTGATGCGGTTTCTTGCCGAACGGCGGTCCTTCGTCTGGTCCGTCCTGCATGAGGATATGTTGGACACCCCGCCCGACATCCCCGACGCTACGGCGCTGCGGACCTATTACGACGCCAATCCCGAAGCCTTCACCATGCCTGAAAGGCGGGAAATCACCTATGTCTGGCTGATCCCCGACATGCTGGTTGACACGATCGAGCGGGACGAGGCCCAACTGCGCCAGATGTTCGAGGAGCGGGACGAGGAATACCAACAGCCCGAGCGCCGGCTGGTGGAGCGGCTGGTATTTCCGGACACCGCGACCGCGGCGGCGGCGAAAGCTGCCATAGAAAGGGGGGAAAGCCGTTTCGAGGATTCCGTTCGGGCGCGCGGTCTGACGATGGATGACGTCGATCTGGGCGACGTGGCCCGGACCGACCTGAACGACGAAGCGGCGACGGCGGTCTTCGGCCTGGACGGACCGGGGCTTGTCGGTCCTGTCGATACGAATCTTGGTCCGGCCTTGTTTCAGGTAAATGCGGTGCTCGAGGCGCAATCGACCACCTTCGAGGAGGTTGCCGACGAACTGCATGCCGAAATCGCTCAGGATCGCGCCCGCAGAAGCATCGACGACAGCGTTGCCGAAATCGACGACCTCCTCGCAGGCGGGGCGACGCTGGAGGAAATCGCGCAAGAAACCGAAATGCTGTTGGGACATCTCGACTGGACGGCCGATGTCGAGGCCGGAATAGCGGGTTACGACGCGTTCCGCGCGGCGGCGCGCGCCGCCACGGTCGACGATTTTCCGGAACTCGTTCGGCTGTCCGATGACGGTATCTTCGCATTGCGTCTCGACGGCATCGCCCCGCCCGCCCTTCAACCGCTGGAAGATGTCCGCATCGAGGTCGCACAGGCGGCGCAGGCGGACGCCCTGCGCAGGGCGCTCCGAGCGAAAGCGGAAACGCTGCTGCCTCGGCTCGCGGCCGGAGAACCGTTCGAAAACCTCGATCTGGAGGCGCGCATCGAGGACGACCTGAACCGCGACGCCTTCATCGAAGGCGCACCGCCCGCTTTGTTGACCGAAATCTTCAAGCTCGGGACCGGCGAGGCGACCATCGTTGAGGACGGGGAACGGATCGCCTTGGCACGGCTGCGCAGCGTGCTGCCGCCAGACGACACCGATGAAGATCTGGCGCAACTTTCGCGATTCCTCGACGCCCGCATACGGCAGGGACTGTCCCAGGATATCCTGGCCGCCTATACCGACGCGTTGCAGACCCGCGCGGGCATTCGCCTCAATCGGCAGGCGATCGATGCCGTCCATGCCCAACATCCTTGATCGATGCGTCTGTCTCCGTCTTTCGAAGTCTTCGAAGAAAATTACGATTCGGGTTTGAATCAGGTCG
>JBCCVK010000144.1:0-6468 GCA_039195495.1 Pseudomonadota bacterium | reverse complement strand
TCAAGGGCCACGCGGGATTTTCCGAGAACGAGCGCGCCGATGCCTTGGCCCGTGCGGGCATGGCGCGTTTCAAGCCTGAAATGTCCTGATCCCCGTTCCTTTCGATGTCGCGGCCGTGACATGCGCCCACGGCACCGGGAGGGACGTCGGAAAAGCCATCCACGCTTCATTCGTGATTCCGGCATTTGTCCGTTTGTCATCGGGATTCCCGAGCCCGCCGGATCCTTCATGCGCGCGCCAGGTTGTTTTGGAGCGGCGGACATCCTAAGGTGACGGTGCCATGTGACATCTCGATCCGTTAGAATTATATCGCGCGGCGTTCGCCGCTTCCGCATTGACCATGCAGGTAACCCGATATGAGGGAGGGCCCATGACCGGATGCCATGCGAGAACCGGCAGAGGTAACCCCGCCGACATGCAGCGACACATGGCGGTTTCCTGTCCACCGGCGCCGCTTATGAGCGCGATCGCATCAATTCATCCTTGTCCCGACCTGCCGGAACAAGGATTGAATTCTCCGATGCCTGAATTCGTGAGAAGTTAAATGAGACTGACAGCCCCGACAATAATCGTATTTCTGATCTCGCTGGTCTTGGCCGGGATAGGGATACTTCCCCTTTTCGGCATATCCGTCCCCAGCATTGGCCTTTCCTCGATCTGGACGCTTGCTCTGGCTTATGTTCTGCTTGCGGCGGGCGTGCTTTTCCGCGGTCTTTAGCATCCATCCGCTTGTGCGACCGGGAGCGCGTGCCGAAAGGGCGATGCCTTGCAAGACTGCCCCCACCGTTTCCTTTGGCGGATCGGTCAAGACGCGCGGCGCGGCGGGACCTCCACACTTGGACCGTCCCGTCATTCTTCCGCGTCAGCAAGGTCTGTATCGGCGCCGGCTTTCCTTGAACCCATGGACCGGATATGCGTTGTCGGAACGTGGATGAACCGGATCGCGGGTCCAGGCGCGGGCATCGTCGCGGCGTCGCACCGGCGCTTCGGAAGGCGCACCGTTCTGCTGCCGCCCGGATTGGGCACCCACGGGCCAGCATCCGCGCGCCGGTTTCGATCACATGCGGTCTTTCAACCAATGCAAGATTTCCTTAACCAATCTCGGGAATTCTGCAGACCGGCAACATATATCCCTCGTTGCATCTGGTCCGGAGACTTGGATGGCTGGCCGTATTCTCGTGGTGGATGACGTATCCACCAATCGCATCGTATTGAAAGTCAAGCTGACCACGGCGTGTTACGAGGTAATCCTGGCGAACGATGCCGAACAGGCTTTGCGGATGGTGCGCGACACCATGCCCGACCTGATCATCGCCAGCGTCGATATGGATGGTTTGGGCGGTCTGGAGTTGTGCGAGTATCTCAAGGCCAGTCCGATGACCGCGCAGATCCCTATTCTCTTGATGACGGGGCAACCGAACCGCATGGTCACACTGGCGGCCTTGCGGGCGGGGGCCGAGGACTTCCTGACCAAGCCGCTGCACGAGACCACGCTTCTTGCGCGCCTGCGATGCCAATTGCGCGCACGTGATCTGGCCGATGAACTTCATCTGCGCACCCGCACCAGTCGCGAACTGGGCTTCGCCGAGACCGTGCCGCGCCTCGACCGACCGGGCCACGTGATTCTGATGGGCGGCTCGCCGGCGGAGGCCGAGGTCATTACCGGCGCCCTGTTCTCCCAAGGTCGCCACGAGACCACCCATATGGATCGTGCAAGCCTTTTGACGGCGCCGGAAACCGACCGGCCATGCGACGCGGTCGTCATGTTGCCGGGGCCCGATGCCGCGCCTCCCGACCTTTCCGGCTTGGCGGAGCTGCGCAGCCGGACCCCTACGCGACACGCCGCGATCTTGCCGCTGCTGCCATCGGATCACGCAAACGCGGAAACCGCCGCATTGGACATGGGTGCATCCGACTGTCTGGTGCAACCGGTGGATCTCGAGGAGTTCACCTTGCGGATAATCCGGCAGCTGCGCCAGAAACAACTGGCCGATCATCTACGCGCCAGCGCAAGGCGCTCCATGGCCCTGGCCGCGACGGATCCCCTGACCGGATTGCACAACCGCCGTTACGCCGAACACCATCTCAAACGCATCATGCATCGGGCCCGGAAGAACAGGCGCCGTTTCGCCTTGATGCTTCTCGATCTGGACCGGTTCAAATCGGTCAACGACAGTTTCGGTCACTCCGCCGGGGACAAAGTACTGAAGGAGATCGCCGCGCGTCTGCGCGATAATCTGCGCTCCGTCGATCTGATAGCCCGCTTCGGCGGAGAGGAGTTTCTGGTGGTTTTACCGGAAACGTCGATCATCGATGCCCGTATCGCGGCCGAACGTCTGCGCGACTGGATCAAGACGCGGCCCGTGGACCTGGGCGACGGTCGGTTTCTGACGATCACCGTCAGCATCGGGCTTGCCATCTCGGATGGGACAGACGGGGCCGTGACCGATCTGCTCGCCCGGGCGGACCAGGCGCTTTATGCATCGAAATCCGATGGACGCAACCTGGTTACGATCAGTATGAGCGCCGCTTGACGCAAACGGCACGCGATCGGGACATATTCAACCTCTGCCTGAACGGCGACGTTTCGGCAGCCGCTCTTCCAGAAGGCGGGCGTAATGCGCGCGCTCTTCGGCGCTCATTTCGCTGATCGCCCGTATCAGCGCCGTCCGGCCCGCTTCGCGAATCCGGCCTTCTCTCAGGTCCTGGCCCGCCAATTCCGATGAAAACGCCTGGGCATCGAATTCCTCGGCGCGCAGTATGGCAAGCAGACGATTGAACCGGGTGCGCGCATCGCGCCGCATCTGGACGGTTCCGAAACTCGCCCGCGCCATTTCGTGAAGGATTTGGGATCTGATATCCTCCGGCAGAACGGCGACGAACGGTCCGCCGCGCCGGTCCGCGAGCCCTCTTGGCCCGTCCCGGCGCGGCCCGCCCGACAGGACGATACCGGCGATCACGCCGACGACCAGCAGATTCATCGCGAGCGACATGAAAAACGCCAGGCGCATCCACATACGGGACGGAGGTGAGGTCGTCTGGGCCGGACCGCTCATGATGTCTCCTCGGCGAATAGAATTTCGAAAGCCAGACCCATCTCGAGGCCGCCTTCACCCTCGACGCCGTAGAAATAGACATCGGCAAACGCCTCGATGGCCGCGGGTTGGCTCACCCCGATCCACAGACCCGCAGCCGCCGCGCTGGCAAGACCCGTCACCCCTGGCCATCCCCATAAAACGGCGATCATCTGTTGTCGAAACGAACGATGTTTCGGTGTCTTTCTGGCTTCGGTCGACCGGATCTCCGTTTCTTGAATCGCTTTGGCGTCGGCGAGAATCCGGGCTGTTAACGAAGCCGAAAGCATCGGAGAAGCTCGGCGTGCCGTTTCAAACAGGTCTTCCAACCGTTTTTCCTGGCGATCAGTCATCCTGATATCCCAATTCATCCCTGCGCCCGTCGAGGGCGGCTTTCAGCGCGCGTTTGCCCCGCGCGATCAAACTTTCGACGGCTCGAACCCCTACACCGAGCACCTTGGAAATCTCGGCATTGTCCAGCCCTTCGATATGGCGCAACACCACTGCACAGCGCTGGCGATCAGGCAAGTCCTGCAAGGCCGCGTCCAGAGCGAACAGACGCTCTTTTTGCTGCAGATCGGCCAACGCCGTCGGTGCCGTCGCCTCCGACGCGGGCTGGACGTCGTCGTTCAAAGCCTGTCCGTGCCTCTTGCGCAGCCGATCGGTGCAAAGGTTGGCCGTTACGCGATAAAGCCAGGTCGAGACCTTGGCCTCTCCGTGACGCCAATCGACGGCCTGTCGCCAAAGCCGCAGCATCGCTTCCTGCGTGACGTCCTCGGCCTCGGCGGCGTCACCCAGCATCCGCTGGGCCACCCGCAACACCATCGGCGCCAGACGCGTCGTCAGCGTCCGGGCCGCCCGGGCATCGCCATTCGCGAACAGCGTCAGCAACGCCTCATCGGCGACCCGAGGGTCAGTGTCAACCGGCATATCCATCCCGTGCGAATACGTACCAATCCCGGGCGGAACGGCAATGGCCCCGGTTCGCGACGGAACCGGGACCACACGTGATTACCGCTGCCTCCGGTCACGGGCGCGCTTGTGCCATTTGCCTTTCGCCGCATCGAATTCGGCCCGGCTGACGGCCCCGTCGTCGTTCGTGTCCAGGCGCGCGAACATACGGTCGGAACGGGCGTCCTTCGACAACTCCTCGAGGGACAGCGCGCCATCGCCATCGGTGTCGCGCCGCTCGATCATGCGGGCAGCGCGGTCCGAGATGCGGGTTTCGGCCTGGGCCTTCACCTCTTGCGCACTCAGCGTGCCGCTGTTGTCGGTGTCGAGCGCGGCGAAACGGGAAGCGGTCCGCGCTTCCATCTCGGCCCGGGTAATCCTGCCATCGCCATCGGTATCCAGCGCTTCGAAGTCGATGCGCGGCCCATATCCATGGCCGGTTTGGGCCATCACGACCCCGGCGGCCAGCGACGCCCCGCCAAGCGCCAGCAGGGTTGTTACGACGATGAGGTTCTTCTTGCCAATCATGTGCGATCTCCAATGGTTCGTTCTGGAACGACTGGCGCGTCTTCTCTTCGACCAGTCTGATCATTGAACGAACAAACCACGGCATTCCGTCGGAGCGGCATGGGAAAATATCGCGACATTCCGACGCAAGGCATTCCGTCCTCCTGCAATCGGATGTCGGGATGTATAGTTCTGGTCAAGCGACCAAACTGATGACCACGGATCATGTCCGCCTCCACCCTCCTTCCCGATGAAGATCGTCCGATACGCTCCGCGCTGCGCCACGGCTGGCGTCGACGCTGTCCCAATTGCGGCTCCGGCGCCATGCTGCGCGGTTATCTCAAGGTTCGGGAAAGCTGTGCGGTCTGTGGCGAGGCTCTGCATCATCATCGCGCGGACGACGGTCCCGCCTATTTGACGATCCTGATCGTGGGCCACGCGCTGGGTCCGGTGATGTTGTGGCTTTTCGCCGCGTTTCGGCCCGAACCGCTGGCTTTGGCGTCGGTCTTCGCGATTGGCAGCGTGGCGATGTCGCTTTATCTGCTGCCGCGTCTCAAGGGCATGATCGTGGCTTTCCAATGGGCCAAGCGCATGCACGGCTTCGGCAAGATCCAAACCTCTTGATCCCATTTTACGAGGGGGCAGATGGACAAAACCGGCATTCGTGATGCCGCCAGCGTCATTTTGCTGCGCGATATCGACACCTCTCCGCAGGTGCTGGTCGGCCAGCGCGGCAAGTCGGCCGCTTTCATGCCATCGAAATTCGTCTTTCCGGGGGGAGCGGTGGAAACCTCGGACGGCGTGCCCGACCTGACCGGCGCTCTGGACACGATCTGCCTGCGCCGCTTGCGCGACCGGGCGGATCCCGAACTGGCGCCGAAGCTTCTGGGGGCGGCGTTGCGCGAACTTTGGGAGGAAACAGGTCTGCGCCTTTCGCATCCCGGCACGCCGTTGGATCTGCCCCACTGGTCAGGATTTGCCGAAGGTGGTCACGTGCCTTCGGCCGACGGTCTGTCTTTCGTTTTTCGGGCCATCACCCCACCCGGGCGGCCGCGCCGCTTCGATGCGCGTTTCTTTCTGGTGGAAGCGTCGCGGATCACGGGTGATCCGGACGATTTTTCTCGCGCTTCGAACGAACTCGGTCATCTGCAATGGGTGCCGTTGACCGACATACGTAAATTCGATCTGCCTTTCATCACCGAGGTCATTCTGGCCGAAATTGCCGCTCTGCTTCGCGATGGCAAACGCCGGCCCGACGGGGTGCCCTTCTTCGATAACGCCACAACCACCTCGGCCTTTCTACGGCTGGAGTGAGGTCCGAGACTGTCCGGCTCTCAACCCGCGTCACGAAGCAAACCGGGCAGGAAACCGGCGAGCCCGGGCACAAGGATGAGAAGCAGCAAGAGAAGCAACTGAGCGAAGACGTAGGGGATGACTCCCCGGTAGATGCTGCCCAAATCCATCATTCTGAGCTGTCCCTTGATGACGAAGATGTTCATGCCGATCGGTGGCGTTATAAGCCCGACCTCGATTGCGACGACCACGAGTATACCGAACCAGACCGGATCGTATCCAAGGCCGACGACGACCGGGTAGAACACCGGAACCGTCGCCAGCAGCATGCCGATCCCGTCCAGAAAACAACCCGCCACCAGATAGAAGCCGACGATGATGAGTATCACTGCAATCCTGGGGATTTCCCGTGCCTCGATGGCATCCACCAACATTACCGGAATGCGCGCCTGAGTCAGGAAATAGGCGAAAAACGTAGCTGCCAGGACGACGAAGAACAGGCTTGCCGACGTCGTGACGGTCTGCTTGAGCGATTGCAGAATCCCGGCCGGCGCGAGCTTGCCGAACAGCATTCCGAGCAGGGCGGCCAACGCGGCCCCGACAGCGGCCGCTTCGGTGGGAGTAAACCAACCGGCATAGATGC
>JBCCVK010000143.1:0-6521 GCA_039195495.1 Pseudomonadota bacterium | reverse complement strand
TCTCGGCCTGCGGGTCGTTCCGCGAGCATATGGCGCCGGGTGATTTCGTGATCGTGGATCAATTCATCGACCGGACCTTCGCACGGGAAAAATCCTTCTTCGGCACGGGCTGTGTGGCTCATGTCAGCATCGCGCATCCAACCTGTCCGCGCCTGAGCGACGCTTGCGAGGCGGCCGCCAGAAACGCAGGCATCACCGTGCATCGCGGCGGCACCTATCTGGCGATGGAGGGTCCGCAATTCTCCACCCTGGCGGAATCGAAGACCTATCGCGAGCTTTGGGGATGTGATGTCATCGGCATGACCAACATGCCCGAGGCGAAGCTGGCCCGCGAGGCGGAAATTTGTTATGCCTCGGTCGCAATGATCACTGACTATGACAGCTGGCATCCCGATCACGGAGAGGTCGATGTAACCGAAATCGTCAAGACCTTGACGGATAACGCGGACAAGGCGCGTGCGCTTATCGGGCGGTTGCCCGAGCTTTCCGGACCGGACCGGGCGCCTTGCCCGCATGGATGCGATCGGGCGCTGGAATTCGCAATTCTGACCGACCCTGAGAAACGCGATCCCGTCCTGGTTCAAAAATTGGATGCCGTGGCGGGCCGCGTCTTGTGACGAAACGCCCGCCGCCGGGCAGAATTGAAGAGAACATGAGCGGAAAAACGGTCAAGGACTATATACGCACCATCGTGGATTTCCCCCATGAAGGGATCATGTTTCGCGACGTGACCACCCTTTTCGCCGATCCGCGTGGTTTCCGGATGTGCATCGATCAGCTTTTGCATCCTTATGCGGGCACGCATATCGACAAGGTCGTGGGGCTTGAGGCACGCGGTTTCATTCTAGGCGGCGCAATCGCCCATCAACTGACTGTCGGCTTCGTTCCGGTCCGTAAGAAAGGCAAGCTGCCCGGCACCACGATCAGCCAGGATTACAAGCTGGAATATGGTGAGGCCATCGTCGAGATTCACGACGATGCTCTACAAACGGGCGAAAGGATTTTGGTTGTCGACGATCTGCTGGCTACGGGCGGCACGGCCGAGGCTGGAATCAAGCTGATCGAACGTCTGGGTGGCGAGGTCGTCGGTTGCGCCTTCGTGGTGGATCTACCGGAGCTTGGCGGTCGCGAAAAACTGACGGCGATGGGGATGGATGTGCATGCGCTTTGCATTTTCGAAGGCGCTTAGGAGGTGGGGGCGGCAAGCGGGACAAACCGCGTTTGCGCAAACCCTTTCACCCATGCTCCCGGCCGCGGAAAACCTTCAGAATCGACGCAACACGGCACCGGGATTCATGATCCCCTTGGGGTCCAGGGCCTTCTTGATGGCGCGCATGGCGGATAATTTGGCGGCATCGGCATAACATTCCAGATCGTCGATCTTAAGGCGCCCTATTCCATGTTCCGCGCTTATCGAACCGCCCAGTTCATGAACGAGATCGTGCACCATGCGGCTGATCCGGGCGCCGTGATGGTCATGATCCGCGCGTGTTTCGCCGGGTATGGGGAAGACATTGTAATGCAGATTGCCGTCGCCGACATGGCCGAAGCAGTTGATGCGGAAAGCGCCGAATGTGGCGATGGCCCTGCCTGCTCGATCGATGAACTCGGAAATCGCGCCAAGCGGCACCGATACGTCATGCGCACAGATCGAGCCGATCCGGCGATTCGCCTCGGGAATCGCCTCGCGCAGCGCCCAAAGATCGCGCCGCTGCCGTTCGGATCGCGCGATCACGCCATCGCTTACCAGACCGGCCTCAAGCGCGGTCTCGAACAGACAGATCAGGGCCGCTTGCGGATCCCGACCCTGGGCTAATCCTATATCGGCCAGGACCATCCATTCGGGCCGTTCGGCAAACGGCAGACGGATTTGCGGCATCGTTTCTTCGAGAAAGTCGAACCCCATTCGACTTATCAGTTCGAACGCCGACATATCCTGTCCCAAATGTTGTTCAGCCAGCGTCAAAAGCGCCAAAGCGGCCTTCGGACCGTCGACGACGAACAAGGCTGTCCCTTCCTTCCGGGGGCGCGGAAAAAGTTTCAGCGTCGCGGCGGTGATGATGCCGAGCGTGCCTTCGGACCCGATGAGCAAGTGCCGCAGGTCGTATCCTGCGTTGTTTTTGCGTAATCGCGTCAGATCACGGCAAATCTGCCCGTCCGGCAGCACAGCCTCCAGCCCCAGGCACAGATCGCGTGCAGTTCCGTATCGCAAAACGTTCACTCCGCCAGCATTGGTGGCGAGATTACCGCCGATCCGTGCGGAACCCCGGGAAGCGAGGCTCAACGGGAAAAGCCGATCCACGCGTTCGGCGGCGGCCTGCACATCGGCCAGAATTGCCCCCGCTTCTGCGATCAGGATATTCTCCTCGGGCAGGATCGCGCGGATCCTGGTCATCCGCTCCAACGAAACGATCACCGGGGCGACGCCATCCCGCGCCACCTGACCGCCGACGAGACCGGTGCCCCCGCCATAGGGCACGACCGGCACCATGGCGTCGGCGCAGGCACGCAGGATCGTCGAAAGTTCTTCCGCAACGGCCGGCGCCAGCACCAGACCCGCCTGCCCGACATATCTGCCGCGCGGTTCCTCGATATAACGCGCCTCGATGGGGCGGAACGTCGCCGACGGCAGGCGTTCGCGCAAGGTGGCTTCGAAGATGCGATCGACGGCTCTCAGCATGAGATGGCTCCGGTTCTCGTCACCGGGGCGGACCCGACGGGGACAGCCGCGCGACCCGGCACGATCAATCCGCGGCGGACAGGTAGGACGGGCGCAGCAGCATCACCGTCGGTCTGTCCGGCAGCGTGCGCAACGAGACATCGATCGTGCTGCCCGACACCCTTTCGATGTCGAACACGTCGGACATGCCGCTCAGGAAATCTTCCAACGACGCGCCATCGAACCAGTGCATCGGGATCACGATAGAGGACCTCAACCTTTTCAACACGCGCATCATCGTGGGCAGTTCCAGCGAAACTCCGCCATCCACGGCTGCCATCACCACGTCCAATCTTCCGATCATCGCGTACTGGCCGGCCGATGGTTCATGATGCAGATGCCCGAGATGACCGATGCACAGACCTTCGCTTTCAAAGATGAAGATGGAGTTGCCGTTTTCCTCCGCTCCCGATCCGAAGCGCGAGCGGATGTTGGTGGGCACGTTCCGCACCAGCATTCCGCCCAGATCCAGATGATGATCGGCGGGGGCGCCATCCTTTGCCCAGCCTTGCAGAACATGGGGAATGCGCGGATCAGGCGTCGAAGTCCAATGGGTCTCGTGTGCGTGGTTCATCGTGGCGACGGTGGGGACGAAATCCGTCACGCCGAGAAAGCCGGTGTAGTCGGTGACGGCGCTCAATCCGCCGGAGGTCTTTAAGAGAAAGGTCGCATGATCGATATAGCGGATGCGTATGTTGAAATCGGCGACCGGATCGCCGAACGCGGCAAGCTGAACATATTCCACCCCTGGCGTGGACGATGCCAGTGCAAGACAATGACTCGGTCGACGCGCCTGCGCGAATGCGGCGGTGGCGGTGATCGACAGGCAGAGGGTTAAAAGAAGAAAACGCATGCACATATCTCCTCATGGGGGTTGGGTCAAGGATTGGCGCGATCATGCCCGGCCCCCCGTCAGACCGACCCGACTGCGGTTCGGCCCCGTCTGTCGCCACGCAGATTGGCGTAAAGGACATGATTGCGCCAGCGACCGTTGATCTGAAGATAGCTTTGGGCGACGCCTTCGTATTTGAAACCGGCTTTTTCCAACACCCCGCGCGAGGCCGCATTTTCGGGCAGACAGGCGGCCTCCAATCGGCTGAGATCGAGGCTGGTGAAAGCATGATGCACGACCGCCTCGATGGCTTCGCGCATATAGCCTTGCCGTATATGGGGTTGTCCGATCCAATAGCCCAACGTGCCCGCCCGCGCCGGTCCGCGGCGGATATTGTCGAGAGTGATCGCGCCCAGAAGCAGTTGGTACCGTCGATGGATCAGAAACAGCGGCAATGCCGTGCCCGACCCCAGGGATCGTTGCGCCCAATAGACGCGGTTGGTGAAAGCCTTGCGGGAAAGGTGGTCGTCGGCCCAGGCCGGCTCCCAAGGTTTCAGGAAATCCGCACTTTCCTGACGCAGGGAGCGCCATGGGCGATAATCGATATGTAATGGCAAGCGCAGGGTAAGTCGTTCCGTTTCTATCCGGATCTTGCGCTTGCGCATCAACATCAGGCGACCAGACGCTCCCGCAGGATCTCCAGCCCTGGCACCTTGGCCATTTGTTCCGGTCCGTAAAGGGCAAGGGCCGCCTCGGCCTTGGCGATCATCGCTCCGGCAAAGGCTTTCACATCGGCCGTCGTCACCGCGTCGATATGGCAGACCACCTCGTCAATGGGCGGGACACGGTTCCAGATGGCCACCATGCGCGCCATGCGCTCCGCCCGCGACGAGGGGCTTTCAAGTCCCATCAACAGGCCCGCCTTCATCTGCGCGCGGGCTCTGGCAACTTCGTCGGATCTCAGGTCATCGGCGGATCTTTTCAACTCGTCGATGATCAGATGTGTCAAATCAGCGATCTGACCGGCGCCGGTCCCGGCATAGATCGTCAGCAGCCCGGTTTCGGCGTAAGTGCTGGCCTGCGCGAAAATCGTGTAACACAGGCCGCGTTTCTCGCGCACCTCCTGGAACAGGCGCGAAGACATGCCGCCGCCCAACGCCGTCGAATAAATCTGCGCGGCATAGACTGAAGGATCCCGATAACCGGGGCCGTGCAGGGCGAAGGCAAAATGTGCCTGTTCCAGATCCCTGATCTCGCGTTTTTCTCCACCAAGGAAAACCGCCGGTTCGATATCCTTCGTGGCCCGTGTCGGCATGTCGCCGAACAGATCCTCGGCCAGGCGCACGAGCTGCGTATGCTCCACGGCACCTGCCGAGGATAGAATCAACTGCCCGGGGGTGTAATGCTCATGCACGAAATCCGAGAGATCCCGTCGGGCGAACGCCCGCACGCGTTCCGTCGGACCCAAGATGGTGCGTCCCAAGGGTTGCTCGGGATAAGCGGCTTCCTGCAGCCAGTCGAATATCACATCGTCGGGCGTGTCCAGCACCTGACCGATTTCTTGCAAGATCACGCCCCGTTCAACCTCGATCTCGAGCGGGTCGAAGACCGGATTGCGTACGATGTCGGCGAGCACGTCCATCGTCAGCGGCATGTCGGCCTCTAATATCCTCGCGTAATAAGCTGTCGCTTCACGGCTTGTATAGGCATTGATGTATCCGCCGACATTCTCGATGGCCTCGGCAATCTGCAAGGCGTTGCGTCGCTTGGTCCCCTTGAAGGCCATATGTTCCAGGAAATGCGCAATACCGTTCTGCTCGGGCCGCTCGTTGCGCCCTCCGGCGTTGATCCATAGCCCGGTCGCGGCCGACGCGAGCCCCGGCATGGTCTCGGAGACGATGCGAAAGCCGTTCGGCAATGTGGTCAGTTCCGCACTCAAACCCTGCCTCTCTCCCGAATGACATTCTCGACCGCGTTCAGATCGTTGGCCACCCGCGTGATACGTTCGGCGCGTTCGTAAAGCGCTCCGACCCGGGAGGGGAGACGGGGCGCCTCTTCTCCCGTGGCAGCCTCGATGGCCGCGGGAAACTTGGCCGGATGCGCCGTGGCGACCGTGATCATCGGAATCGAGGGATCGGCCTGTTCCTGGGCCACCTTCACCCCGACCGAGGTATGCGGGCACAGTATCTTGCCGGTACGGAGATGGAGATCGCGGATCACGGCTCTGGTCTGTTCCTCGGAGGCGCGGCCGCTGGCGAAAGTCGCGCGCAGACGTCGCAACGCGCCCTGGTCGACCTTGAACCCGCCTTTGGTTTTCAGCCTGTCCATGAGCCGCGCAACCGCATCACCGTCGCGATCGTAAGCATCGAACAGCGCGCGTTCGAAATTCGAACTGACCTGAATGTCCATCGACGGGCTGATCGAAGGCTCAACACCCGTGGTGATGTAGTCGCCCGTCGTCAGACAGCGGTGCAGAATGTCGTTCTGGTTCGTCGCCACCAGGAGCCGGTCGATGGGCAGACCCATCTTCTTGGCGACATATCCGGCGAAGATATCGCCGAAATTACCGGTGGGGACCGTGAAATCGATCTTGCGTCGGGGGGCGCCCAGCGAGGTCGAGGACGAGAAGTAATAGACGACCTGGGCCAGGACCCGTGCCCAGTTGATCGAGTTCACGCCTGCAAGCCGTACCTGGTCGCGGAAATCGAAATCGTTGAACATGTCCTTGACCAGGGCTTGGCAATCGTCGAAATCGCCGTCGACGGCCAAGGCATGCACATTCGTTTCCTGCGGGGTGGTCATCTGGCGGCGCTGCACGTCGCTGACGAGGCCATCGGGATAGAGAATGAACACATCCGCCGCATCCAGACCCCGGAAAGCCTCGATCGCCGCCGAACCGGTGTCGCCACTGGTGGCGCCTACGATCGTCACGCGCCTGCCCGAGCGGCTGAGGGAGGCTTGGAACACCTG
>JBCCVK010000142.1:0-6548 GCA_039195495.1 Pseudomonadota bacterium | reverse complement strand
GCGTCGCGCGACAGATTGAGGATCGGAAACGAGCGTTTCGCGAAACCGCCGACGCCAACCGCGGCCATATGCAGGTTTGTGCCGCCATCGGCGATCGCAAAAGTTTCGCCGCGCGAGACTTTCGTGTAACGCACCGACGTCAGCAATGCGCCGCCCCCGGCGGACAGATACCGCCCCAGTTCGATGATAATCCGGGTGGACGGGTTGGTCTTGCGGAAGCGCGCGACAGCCGCGTTGACGCCTGCGGACACTCTGGCGACATCCAGCGCGCCTTCGTTGTCAAAATAGGGGACGCCGAAGCCGCCGCCGACATCCACCGCGAGGATGGGGATATCCAGATCACCGGCCAGGCGCTCGGCCATGTCCAGAATCTTCTCGGTGTTCTCGATCACCGGCTCTGCCTCGAGATAGCGGGTTCCCATGTAGACATGGAAACCCGTTGCCCGCACCAGATGCAGCTCACCCAGCGTTTCACGCAGGGCCGGAACCTGCTCGATATCGATCCCGAACTGACGCGGTCTGCCGCTCATTGTCAGCCCGGACCCGCCGGTTCTGAAATCCGGATTGATGCGCAGCATGACGTTGACGGGCCGCTTGACTCCGAGCGTTCGTGCCTGCTGTTCGATGATCTCCAGTTCCCGGGCGGATTCCGCGACGATCGCGAAAATCCCGAAACGGATGCAGTCTGCGATTTCGTCGGCGCTTTTGGCAGGACCCACGAAGATGATGTTCCGGGGATCGACGCCAACCCGGATGGCGGTATGCAACTCGGCGCGGGACGAAACCTCTGCACCGGCGCCGCAGGATCTCAGGCAATCTACGATGGCGGCGTTCGGGTTGGCCTTCAGCGAGTACAGAATGTCGACCGACGGGGACAACTTACGCCGCAACGCGTCGAAATTGCTGCGGATATAGTCGGCATTGTAAACGAATGCGGGGGTTCCGAACTCTTGGACGACCCGTTCGGCCAGCGCCGGTTCCGGGCGCCACGCTCCGCTTCGTTCATGAATGGAGAAGGAAGAAGGGGCTGCGCCGGTCATGTGAACGCCCCTTCGGTGGGTTCCGGGCGTTTGACCGGACCGGAAGATTCGCCGTTCTCGGGGCTTTTCAGGCAGATACGCATGAGTATTTCGTCGTGGTGGTCATCGCCATCGGCCGACAGCAGGCTTCCCGGATAGAGAAGTTCTTCTTCGACATGACCGCCCAGGCGTCTGGACAGGGATTTCATCAGGATCCGGATGGGCTTGTTCCGGTTGTCGACCGAGGCTTCGATTCGGTTTGCGCCGCGGTCGATTTCGCGGCGGACTGCGAAATCGATCATTTCAACCCCAAGCCCGGCGACGCCATGGCGGGGTTTGGTCGCCGTCTGCCACAGAAAGTAGGTGTCGGGCCGGCGCGGCGACCGGAAACCGTTCAGAAAACCGATGACCTCTTCATCACGAAGCGCGACGACCGAATGTCCCGCGAAATGCGAACACCACAGGGCGTATGCATATTCGCTGTTGGTATCGAGCCAGGGCGTGCTCTTCACGAGTGCGATAATATCTTTGGCATGAGACAGATTGGGACTTTGAAACGTAACGATACTCACGAATTTCTCCTTTTCTGACTGATTGTTTCCTTCCGGCTAATTGTTTCTGACAAAGGTTCCGATGATCCGGCGCTTAGCCCTGAACCAGGGTGTGAAATCTTGGACGATATGAATTGGTGAAAACGATGATGCAGGCCAAAAGGCAAAGCACGCCCGAAGTATACCAAAGCACGTCGTAGCTTCCGAAGGCGAGCCAGATCATGCTGCCTGACAAGGCCATCAGGCCAGCGCCAAGCTGGTGGAAAGCATTTACCCAACCGAAAATCGATGGGCCGTCATCGCCATAGATACGGTTGCAGATCGCGATGACGGGCGGAACGGTGGCGACATCCATGATGCCGAAGATGATGCCGAAGGCGACAATGCGGGTGTCGAATACCCCCACCAGGATTGATGGCAGCCAGAGCAGAGTCAACGCCCGAACCAGGAATATCGTTGCAAGGATCGTGCGCACGCTGATCCGGTCGGTCAGCCAACCCGACACTGTCGTCCCGAAGACATTGAAGATGCCGATCAACAGAAGCACGGATGATGCGGCCGTAACCGTGAGGCCGCATATGGTCGCCGCCAGCGTGAAGTGGCTCCACATGATGCCGTTGGTGGTGGCGCCGCAAATGATGAACAATACGCCCAGGGTCCAGAAGATCCGGGTCTTCATCGCACCGAAGAGGCTTTTCAGCACTGCCTGATAGAAGCGTGCGCGTTCGGACGCCGCCGTCATGGGGATAGTTTTCGAAACATCCTCATCCTTGGGCTCCCGCAGGAACATCGCGTTAATGCCGATGGCGCAGGCCGCAATCAGGGCTGAACCGATCAAGGGCGCGCGCCAGCCGAACATCTGCATGACTTCGGACCAGAAAGGCAGAAGTGCGAATTGGCCAAATACGCTTGAAGCCACCAGATACCCGGCAATGACCCCCTGTCTGTTCGGAAACCATGTTTTCACGATGAGGCTTCCATATGCCATCGTCAGGCAACCGGTGCCGATCCCGATCACGAAGCCCCAGACAAAGTTGAACAGCAATGGCATGGGAAACAGAATCAGGCACGAGCCGAGAATGAGAAGAAACAGGGCGGTGTTCGCGACTTTGGCGATCTCGTAGCGGCGCATGACGTAGATCGAGAACGGTGCGGTCAGACCGTAGAAGAGCATGTTGATCGCGATGCCAGGTCCGATCATGTCGACGCCCCAGCCGATTTTCTCCACGAATTCCGTGGTTAAAAGTCCCGCAAGAGTTGTGTAAGAACCTGCAGCGACGATACTCGTCATGCCCGCGATCAAGGCTCCGCGCTGAGGGGCCGAGAGCGGGGGGTGTTCGCGTGTGGACAAAGCGACCTCGTTCGTTCGACCAGCCCTCGCGTCGGCAGGTTTCGACCGAAAGCCCGGTTTATCGACCTTAAGGGATAATCGAACGAGGGTTTTTGTCAATTGGGGCCGATCATCGACCCTTTGTCGGCATCCCTCGATACCCCTTCCTCGCACCCGGGCAGCCGGCCCGATCCGGCCTCACCCTCAGGTTGTGCAGCCGGATCGGCGGGTCGGCGGGTTTCCGCTTGCGCGCGTGTCGTGAAGCGTCAACTCCCGCCGCCGGTCTCGGGGATTTCGCGGTGATACATGCGCCTGGCGAGGGGCGCCGCCGTCGTCTTCGAATCTCCGAAGACGCTGGATCATCCGCCGCGGCGATCGAACGACGAGACCGCGCACGGTCCGGGTTCGCATATGCGCGGATTGACGCCGGTCCGGGGGCGGCCATCCTTGCCCGGTGCCGCGGCCGTGCAGGGCCCGACGCGAAATAAAAGTCGCGCGCCGGCCGGCGCGCCGGGCATTTCTTCCCGACCACGCCGAAACACGCCCCCAGCGGATCCACCCCGGTGATCGCGAAGTCCGAGCCCGGGGTCAGTATCGGGCCGGCGACCACCTGCCCGCCATGCGACTTTACATATCGCACCGCCGCATCGATGTTCGGCACCCGGAAATAGTAGCTCCAGAGCGAGACGGGTATTTCATCGGGCTTCTTCATCAGACCCCCGAACATGAAGTCTCTGTCCCTGCCATTTTTCAACATCTCGTAAGACCCCGCAGGCCCCATGTCCATGGTCTCGGCCACGACCCAGCCGAAAACATCGCCATAAAAGGACCTGGCGCCGTCGGGATCCTCGGTATTGAGCTCGTTCCAGGCGCAATGGCCCGCGCGCGGAGCGTGGCTGGCGAAGCTTTCGCTTGGCGCGTCCGTGGCGACGCGCATGACGTAGAAGCCCGCACCGTCCGGCGCCTTGACGAAGGCCACGCGTCCGACATCGGCAATGTCCTTTGGCGGCATCAGCAGGCCACCGCCGGCGGCCGTAATCGCTTCGACGCTCTCATCGACATCGTCGACCCCGATATAGCCCGCCCAAAGGGCGCGCGCGCCGGCATCGCGCATCTCCCTGGTCAGACCGAGCACGCCGCCGATGCCCACGCCGCCCGCCGAGAACATCCGGTAATCGATACCGCCCTTGCCGGGATCGCCGAAGCTCCATCCGACGAGATCGCCATAAAACGCCTCCGCGCCCGCGACATCGGTCGTCATCAATTCATACCAGATGAAATCACCATGTTCGTTCCGCATGTCCGATATCCTTCCTTGTCGAACTCAGGGTGCCGCGCCCCGTTCGGGCGCGGCGATGTCGTTCGCCATCCCCGGCATGGCCTCGTATACGCGCGCGGCCGCCGCCTGGACGTCAGACCAAAGGCACGTTCGCACGGGTTTCATCGGATCGCCTTCTCTCTTGCCGCTCAATGTTCGGTGCTATATAATATTCAGCATATGAGCAATATATAATAAATCATGAATGCAACGTTTTCCGCGCTGTCCGACCCGACCCGGCGCGCGATCGTCGAATATCTTCGGGAAGAGGAGATGTCAGTCGGTGAGGTCGTCGAGAAATTCGATCTGACCCAATCGGCCATTTCGCGCCATCTCGACGTTCTGGAAAACGCCCGTCTGATCACGCGGCGGCGCGTCGGACAAAGGCGTATTTGCGCCTTGTCGGCGGCACCTTTGCGCGAACTCAGCGAATGGCTCGACGCCTATCGCGACTTCTGGCTCGATTCCTTCGAACGGATGGACCAGAGGATCGCGAGACGGAAATCATGACCGTCGGGAACACTTGCAGGCTCGCGCTGCGTCACATGGTTGACACGTCGCTCGATGACGCGTTCGCCCTCTGGGTCACGCCGGAGCATGTCGAAGCCTGGTGGGGCCCGCATGGTTACCGCCGCACGAAGGTTCTGACGCGCGATGCGGTCGAAGGCGGTGCCTTCGTATTCCAGATGACGGGCGCTTCAGGCGACAGCCGCCTGATGAGCGGAACATACACGCGTGTTCGGCGTCCGCAGCTTCCGGCGTTCGAAGCGCGAGAGCATTGCGTCGCCGACATGCCGAAAGGGGTGCGCATACCCGCCCAGCCATCGCGGGTCGAGGTCCGGTTCGAGCCAAGGAGCCAAGGGGCGATCGGACCAAGGTAATCATCCTGATGCAGACGGGTCTCGCGGCAGATTACGCGATGCTGGCCGAGCTTGGCTGGTCGCATAGTCTCGGGCGGGGCGAAGCGGTACTTGCGCGGGCGTCGCCTTGAAGGGAAAGATCGCGTGGCGAAGATCGATATCGGCGCTCCTCTTGCCGGACGATCGTATCCTCAACTCTGCGGCTGGCGCGCCATAAACCTCACCAAATCCAGGACGCGTTTCTTGAGCGTGTCGTCCGTGATCGTCTCGATCTCGCGCGCGATGCGCAGAGTGCGCGCATCCGGCGAAGCCGGATTGCGAGAGCGCTGCTTCACCAGTTCTTCGAAGAAACATTCGATCCGGGTTTCCAGCACTTGCGAGATCCGCCACAAGCGGCTGGCCCCGACACGATTGAGACCCGTCTCGTATTTCTGGATCTGCTGAAAGGAGACGCCGATCCGCTTGCCGAGCTCCGCCTGGGAAATCCCGCGCAATCTACGAAATTCCCTTATCCGCTCGCCCAGATGGACGTCCACCCATTCCCGCATCGATGATCCTCCTCCCCAACCGCATCGTGACCGACAGGCTTAGGTTGTAGGGGCACGCGCGGAGGAAGCGAATTAGAAAACCTGAACCCGAACCGGTCGAATGGCAGCCGCCGATCCTCGCCGTCTTCATATCCAGGGCCTCCATCGCGTCGCGCCCAGACCGGCAGGCTTCGACCATCTGCGCCGGCGCATCATCTTGTCGTCGCATTCGCCGGATCCTCGCGCTGCAGAAGACCGACGGCGGCACGACAGATGACGATGACAACTCCGCCCATGAAGGCCGTCGCCGTCAGACGCTCGCCCGACAGGATCAGCAACGCGGTCGAAAGCGCCGGGGTCGCGTAACCAAGCATGGAGAGGGGTCCGACCGCCCCGAACCGCATCGCATAGGCCCACAAGACGTAACCAAGACCCATGGCCCCGCCCCGAGATAGAGGCCGAGGAGCATGTATTCGAGATCCGCGAACCCTGCCCCGGTCGCCGCCCACCACGTTCCGGTTCCGGCCAGGCCGATCACCGAGGCCGGCAGCAGCGTGCCCGCCGGCGGGCTTGAGACGCGGGCCACGCCGATGGAATAGATGGCCATGCAAAGGGCGGACGCAACGGCCGCGGCATATCCCGCGATCGTATCGCCGCGTCCGAGATCGGGCGCCGCCCCGCCGACCAGCAGCACGACCCCGCCAAAGCCCGCCGCGGAGGCGCCGATAAGCCCGAGCGGCCGCGCCACGCCGCCGGTGGCGCCCAGAAGCACGACGGTCAGCAACGGCCAGGCATAGGCGAGAAGATTCACCAAGGCGATCGGACCCCCGGATGTTCTCGACCAGGGCGGCGATCTCGGCCGGACCAGCGCCCTCGTCGAGCGGATCGATGTCCTGGCTGATCGGACGGTCGAAGTCGATCGTGGTCGTCGGGATGGTCGTCG
>JBCCVK010000141.1:0-6566 GCA_039195495.1 Pseudomonadota bacterium | reverse complement strand
GTCTCATCCATGCTCCGCTCCTCTCAGACAGTCTCAAAGGAAACGCCGTAACGGGCAAACGTGCGAAAAACTTCTACGTTATCCATTTTTCTTCTGGCTGGTGGAGGGGACTTGGAAAGTTAACCAACAGTGCTTTTACGGTCGTGTTTGGCAGATCGAGCGAGCGTTTCGCGAAGGTGAGGCTGTCGCAGCCTTGCAGATTGCAACCCAATGGTCATCGAAGTTTGAAGCGAGAAAAGAAGTCTAGTTCGATCGCTTTGCATTGAACAAAATGATCATGTCGGTCGGCTCGTTACTGATCGGAATGTCTGTAAACAAAGCCCTGATCGACCGCCAAGACAGATCACAGATCTGGTGCAAGCGTTGCAAGCGCAAACGGAATTTGAGGTTTTGACCAATCGAATCCTGATACAAAGCGCTCTGGGTCAGACACCTAATCTGTCATTAACCGAGCAAATGTCGAAAGCCAAATCCGTGTGACCGGCGCATCGCTTACAAATTCTAATGATGCAAATTTCCACGTTCTCACGATCTACACATATCGAGACATACGCGGCGTCATTCCCTATCTTGCCTCATATTTTCAAGGTTTTTTTGCTTAACGCCCCATTCTGCACTCAGCCGCAATGGTCCCCGCCCCGTCTGGTTTGAGACGTCTCGTTTCGAACGTGCCGCTCCTCACCATCTGGCGTCGTTGCCAGATGCAAGACGGTTTGTTCGACCCAGCCGGTCAATGCAGAATGGATCTAATAGGCGATGTCGATGCTTGGCGGCGTGTTTTGAAAACAAACGGGCCGGAGGAAGCGTCTGATGGACAACGTTCCCACACTGGTGGCTCCGAAATTCGTGGACGCAGGGTAAGGCCCGCCATGGACCATGCTATCGGCGACCTCGACGCCGGTCGGGAAACCATTGAAAAGGATCCGGCCCGCCTTGCGTTCCAGGATCCGCACAAGATCCGCACCGGCGTGTGCATCGCCGTCCTCCATGTGCAGGGTCGCCGTCAACTGACCCTCCAGGCCATGAGCGATGGCCGTGAACTCGTCGGCGTTCTCGCATATCACGGCAACGCCCAAGGGCCCGAACACCTCGTGCGCCAGGTCGGAATTTCCGATAAAAGTCTTGGCCGAGACCCGATAAAGGCACGCGCCGGCTGATCGCGTCTCGGCCATACCCGCGACCAGCGTCTCCACATCCGGTATACCGGCGATGCGATCGCGACCGTCGCGAAAAGCCCGCGCGATACCCTCGGTCAGCATCGTCTGCGCGCTGACGTGTTCAAGCGCCTCGGTCGCCGCGGTGATGAAGGCTTCTGTCGGCTCACCTGCTGGCAAGATGGCGAGGCCGGGATTGGTGCAGAACTGCCCGGCCCCCATGGTCAGCGACGCCGCCCAGCCCCGCGCGATGTCGGATCCCCGAGCTTCCAGCGCGCCAGGCATGAGGAACATCGGGTTCACGGATCCCAGCTCGCCAAAGAACGGGATCGGTTCGGGCCGTGCGGCACAAAGGTCGAATAAGGCGCGCCCGCCGCGCAAGGATCCGGTGAAACCCACGGCCTTGATATGGGGATTTTGTACCAAGGCGCCGCCCACCGCATTGCCACCGTCATGGACGAAACTGAACACGCCCGGGTGGAGGTCGTGGGCGGTACGCGCTGCGTCGATGGCTTCGGCGACGATCTCTCCGGTGCCGGGATGTGCCGGATGGCCTTTGACCACGACCGGGCAGCCGGCGGCAAGTGCGGCAGCTGTATCACCCCCCGCGGTGGAGAAGGCGAGCGGGAAGTTCGATGCGCCGAACACCGCGACCGGTCCTATCGGGCGCTGCACCAGTCGCAAGTCGGGTCGGGGCAGGGGCTGACGGTCGGGCAGCGCAGGATCGTGCCGCATGTCGAGGTAGTCGCCCTTGCGAATATGATCTGCATAAAGAAGCAACTGACCGGTTGTGCGGACCCGTTCGCCCTGCAAACGGGCCTCGGGCAAACCGGTCTCCGCGCTACCTGTTTCGGTGATCTGCGCGCCACGCGCCTCGATCTTTTCGGCGATAGTGTCCAGGAAGGCTGCACGGGCCTCACGCGCAGAATAGCCGAAGGACCAGAACGCGTCTTCCGCGCCGCTGCACGCTTGCGCCACCAATGCGGGCGTGCCCATCGAAAATGTCCGTGGCGTACCAAAGACCGGGGTGGATTGGAACGTCCCTTGCCCTTCGGTCCAGGCTCCAGCGATTAGACTTTTTCCCTGCATGTCTTTCGTCCTCAGATCAGGTCGCGCGCGGCGAGGTTCTTCATCAAGGCGCTGGTACCAAAGGTCCAGGGCGGACACGCGTTCGACAGACGCACGGTGTTGGTCAGGCGCCCAAGCATGGGGGTCGAAATTTCCACCACATCACCCAGTTTGTGGGTAAAGCCGCCGCCCGGCTCGTCGCGGTCCTGCGTTGGCGCAAAGAGTGTGCCCAGCATCAGGAAAAAACCATCTGGATACTGATGATGCGCCCCGCGGGTTTGGGTCACCAGATCTTCGGGATCGCGGCTGATCTCAGCCATCGAAGAGGTCCCATGCAGTACGAACCCATCCTCTCCCATCACCGTCAAGCGCAGATCCGCCTGCCGTATGTCGGTCAGACCAAAGCTTTCGTCAAACAGCCGCAGCATCGGACCTATCGCGCAAGACGCGTTGTTGTCCTTCGCCTTGCCGAGAAGCAGGGCAGAGCGGCCTTCCACGTCGCGCAGGTTCACGTCATTGCCCAGCGTCGCGCCCTTGATCCGCCCGGTGCTGTCGACGGCCAGCACCGCCTCGGGCTCGGGGTTGTTCCAGGTCGAGATTGGGTGCAGCCCGATGCTGGCACCGAAGCCCACGGCCGACATGGCCTGCGATTTGGTGAACACCTCCGCATCTGGACCGATGCCGACTTCCAGATACTGCGACCAGATATCTTCCGCGATCAGCGCCTCCTTCAGCGCCATCGCCTTGTCGGACCCCGGGACCACCGCGCGCAAGCTGTCGCCCAGGATTTCGGTACAGCGTTCGCGGATGGCATCGGCCCTGGTCGGATCACCCTTGGCCTTCTCCTCGATTATCCGTTCAAGCATGGAGGAGACAAAGGTCACCCCGCACGCCTTGATCGGTTGCAGGTCGGCGGGCGCGAGGAAATACGGGCGCGTGCCATCCGGCTCTTCGGTGGAGTTCGCGGCGATCTCCTCCAGTGGTCCGATATCCATGCCTGGCGCGGTGCGCGCCAGTATGTCGGGCGTTTGATGTTCCAAAAGCGCCTGCATGGTCGGTATGGCGGTGGAGGTGATGTCGACCAAGCCGTCGCCCCTGCGGGTGACAAGGGCCGGTCCCGCCACGTCCGGTCGCCAGATGCGGCCAACGAAGATTCCCTTATCGGGCAGGTTCAGGGTCATGAGGATTTTCCCAAATCAAAGGGTTTTTCTAGGAAGTCATCGGCTTCCGCGCAAGTGTTCATATGTCTCCCCCAGTCAGTCCATCGACATGAAGTATGGGCGGGCGCAGCATGTCCGGCGCATGCGTGAAGGTATCGACCTTGCCCGCGGCCGCGAAAAAGCTTTCCCGATGCCTCCATCGCCAGCGTTCGTCGCCGTCAAGAGCGTGGGACCGCATAGCCGCCAGGCTTTTGACGGTCGGCAACCGCGGACCGGGTCGGCCCGTCCCCCTTCTTCACCGTCGTCTTCCCCATCGTCGGGATATGGTGGATCATCGACGCGGTGCTCGTCCTTCTGGCGGCACGGAAAGCCAACGGCAAGATCGACAGGGCCATCGACAGTCTATGACACGCCCGCGCCGGATGAAATATCTCACCACGGGCCGGTGCGCTTGTGACGGCCGCCGAGCTTGCGGGCCACGGCTTCGACCACCTGGCTTGCCGGAGCGTCTTCGTGAACCTCGATGAGAGCGATTCCGGCCCTGCTCAGCACCGTGCGCTTCACGGCATCGCGTCGTTCGGCATCGCCCTGGTAATGTCCCGAGCCATGATATTCTATCACCAGCGCGGGGTTTCCCAGCGGATCGATGATCAGAAAATCGACCCTCTTGCTGCCAAAGGAGCTGTACGCGCGGTTCTGCTGACCAGCGGTGCCTTCATATTTGGACGTCTTGACGAAGCTGCCCATGGAAACCTCCGCGAACAGACGATACCCGGCTTTCTTGGAGGACAGGTAGGTTTCAACGGGCTTGAAGACGGCTCTGAACGCTTCCGCATTGATCGGCTTGCGGGGATAGAGCTGCGCATCCTGGACGAATCTGATCTGATTGCCGGGATCGCTGATGTCGTATCGTCTGGCCCTCTCACGGCGCGCGCCGTCTTTGATCGAATTTCTTATTACAACGACCAACGCGCCTAAAATCGCTCCGATCAGGTATTCCATATGCCTTCCTCAAATACGGCTTCGTACAATCGATGCGGACCTTAAGTGAATCGGATCGCCTTGAGCCAGCTCTACCGCTCTTGGCCCGTCTCAGGGATCGCTTGATCCCAGAAGGCGCTTCAACATATGACGCCGATGGTCCTGTCCGCCGAAGAAAACGGCGAGAATACGCACCGTTGCGGCTTGCTCATCGACCGTGAAATAAATGATCACCCTGTTCTTCGTCACGCGCCGCCACCCCGACGCCAGGTTGGGGCAGAGCGTGCCCTGAAAGGGCTGCCGCCCAAGCGCTTCCATCTCATCTTCGATGGCGCGCACGCGGTCGCCGGCACGCGCAAGCGCTTCACCCGGCGCTTCGCCAAAATCGACATAGGTTTCAAAAAGGTGATCGAAGATCAGATCGAGATCGCGGTCCGACGCTTCGGACCGCAGAACGTCATAGACCATGCGCGCGGCGCTTCGCGGCGATCATCGCATCCGTCCGCGCGCGTCCTTGCGCCATGGTGACGAAGGGACCGTCCTCGCGCGCGCGCAGCAAAGCCCGCAGCGCCTCCAGTTCGGCGTCGCCCTGCTCGGTTTCGGCCCGGACGAGCTCCAGTCCGCGCTGCACGACGGCGCTGAGACTCGCATACCGGCCATCATCGACCAAACCGCGCGCGAAGGCGTCTTGCTGCTCGGAAATCGAAACGGATGCTTTGACGGACATTGCTGAACCTCCGGCACCATATATGCTACCGAGTAGTATAAACCGCAAGAGTACCGGAAAAAGGATCTTCGGCCAGATCTACCGCTCTCGGCCGGCGTCGCGGTCGTGCAGGTTGTCGAGGGCGATCGAGGGTCTGGGCAATATATGCGGCTCTCCCCCGGCCCGGTAGGAAATCTGCTCGCCCTTGGAAAAGGCGCGCGGCAGATCGGCCATGTTGCCGACATGGATGTTCTCGCCATCGTGCATGAAGAAATTCACCCTGTCCGCGCCGCCGTATTTGCCGCTATACTCCCGCCCCGGTTCGGTGGTGGCGATATAACGCTGGTTCCAGTCGAAACCGTTTTTGTCCAGAAACGCCGTGGACTTCTCAAGCGCCGCGCGGCGGTCGGGATCGAGGCTTTCCGCGATCAGCCGCTCGGTGGGGGCGAAGTCGCCCCGGTTCGAGGCGATGGAGACGGCGATCATGCGCTCCTGGGAGACATGCTCAAACGACAGATCGTGACCGGCGCGCGCGGCCAGGTGCTTCACGAACATTCGCTGGGTGCGGCCGTTGCCCTCCCGGAACGGATGGATCGCGTTCACCTCGCCCAGAACCCGGCTCGCATCGGCGGTGAATTGGTCCGGATCGTCCGATCTCAGGCCGGGGCTGTTCCTGATCGCATGGGCCAGCCCCTCCATACGTTGGTTGACACGCTCGGAGGCGGTGAAGGCGTCCGCACCCTTCCACATGGGGCCGCTCATGTAGAAGGACCGGCCCTCCAGAATGATCTCGTCGCCACGGGTCTGCCCCGCCCATTCATAGACGTCCTGAAACAGATGTCGGTGGATCGCCCGGAGATGCGCCGCGTCGAACCCGCTCAATTGCGCGGGATCGACGGTACTGAACTCAAAATCGCCATTGCGTAAATCATACGCCCTGGATTCCACCAGTTCGTATTCGAGGTCTCTGAGAAGGTCGGGATTGTTCTCGATGCCGAGTTTGTTCTTCAGGGTCAGGCCGTCGGCCTGAAGGAAGATGTCAGCCATTCTTCCCGATGAAATGCGCAATCAGCAATTTGCGCCGCTGATCGCTGTCGATATATCCATGACAGAGCGCATCGGCCAGGGCCATGCCGTATTCGCTGGGCGTGCCGCCTTCCAGGCGCGATTCGTGCCGTGCCTCGCGCACCAGCGCCCGGCGGCGGTCGATCTCTTCCTGCGGCAGTTCGGCCTGGCTATCCTTAGGCATCGGCTTGGCTATCCTTGGGCATCGTCGTCACTCCGTTGAGGCTTGTTCATACCATCCCGTGAGGATGTTTCATAGCCCCCGCCTTGGCCGGTCTTGACGCCCGCTTCATGCTGCGCGGTTTCTTCGTGCCGTCGAACATCCGTTCGGTTCAGTCAAAAAGTCGTCATCAAATCGGAAGACCTCGCAGATCCACGGGACAGCACGTGCAGATGGGCGGCCGGCTGGAATTCACGCGAGGGTGATGCAGT
>JBCCVK010000140.1:0-6571 GCA_039195495.1 Pseudomonadota bacterium | reverse complement strand
GAAACGGTTAAGACGATTGTCTACGCCCTGCTGATCGCGGGGGTGTTCCGTACGCTTTTCTTTCAGCCTTTCTGGATCCCGTCGGGGTCGATGAAGGATACGCTGCTGATCGGGGATTTCCTGTTCGTCAACAAGATGGCCTATGGTTATTCCAAGTATTCCTGCCCCTTCTCGATCTGCCCCATTTCGGGCCGGCTTTTCGAAAGGGCGCCGGAACGCGGCGATGTCGTGGTATTCCGCCATCCGGTCAACGGCACGGATTTCATCAAACGGGTGGTGGGCCTGCCCGGTGACGAAATCCGGTTTGTCGGCGGACAGATGATCCTCAATGGCCAACCTGTTCCGCAACGGGCGTCGAGTCCTTTCGTCGAGATCTACGAACGTCAGGGACCCGTCGGCAGCTTTCCGCGCTGTGCGCAAGGCGCCGTGGGCTTTGGCGCGGACTGCGTTAAAGAGCGGGCGGTGGAAACCTTTCCAAACGGGGTCAGCCACGCCGTATTGAATATTGCCAGGGGCCAGCCGGGTGACGATACGCCCGTCTATGTCGTGCCGACGGATCATTATTTTTTCGTGGGCGACAACCGCGACAACAGCCAGGACAGTCGTTTCGCGCAAACATTGGGCGGAGTTGGGTACGTCCACAAGGACTTCCTGATCGGCCGCGCCGATCGGATCATGTTTTCGTCCGCAGGTCGCTCGATGCTGTTTTTCTGGACTTGGCGGGCCGATCGCTTCCTGAAGAGGGTCGGGTGAAACTTTCAGCCGAACTGACAGCTTTCTGCGACCGGATCGGACATGTGTTTCAGCGCCCCGATTTACTGAGTCAAGCGATCACGCATGCCTCGATTTCCTCCGCGACCCGGCCCGACAACCAAAGGCAGGAATTCCTGGGGGACCGTGTTCTCGGTCTCGTCATGGCGGAGGCGCTTCTGGACGCGGATCCGGAAGCCAGCGAAGGTCGGCTGGCACCTCGCTTCAACGCGCTCGTGCGCAAGGAAACATGCGCCGCGGTGGCACGGGACATCGGTTTGGGTGCGGTGCTGAAACTGGGCCGTTCCGAGACGCTGTCGGGCGGGCGCCGCAAGGACGCGCTTTTGGCCGACGCGTTGGAAGCGCTGATCGCGGCGGTCTACCAAGATGCGGGCCTTCCGGTCGCGAGGGCGATGATCAAGCGATTGTGGGGAGAACGGATCGACCGGGTCGAAGACGACGCGCGCGACGCGAAAACCGCCTTGCAGGAATGGGCGCAGGCCCGCAGGCAATCCCCGCCCGCATACGAATTGGTGACACGGGAAGGGCCGGATCACGCGCCGGTCTTCACGATCCAGGTGGTTCTTCAATCGGGGCAGTCGGCCAGGGCGCAAGCCACCTCCAAGCGGCAGGCCGAACAAGCGGCCGCCAAACGCCTGCTGGACGTCGTCGGCAATGTCTGACGGGCAGCGAGCCGGCTTCGTCGCCTTGATCGGAGAGCCGAACGCGGGCAAGTCGACATTGCTCAATCGCATGGTTGGAGCGAAGGTCTCGATCGTTACCCATAAAGTACAAACCACCCGCACCTGCATTCGCGGTGTATCCATCGAGGGCGAAACCCAGATCGTGTTCATCGATACGCCGGGCCTGTTTCGCCCATGCCGCGGTCCGGACCGGGTCATGGTCGCCGCCGCCTGGGCCGGAGCCGCCGACGCGGATCGGATCATACTGTTGATCGAGGCGCATCGTGGCTTGACCGAGGGCGTCCGGAAAATCATGGGCGATCTTGCTGAGCGGGTCGCCGGACGCCATGTGTCGCTCGCGATCAACAAAATCGATCGGGTGAAACCGGAGAAACTGTTGCTTGTGTCCCGACAATTGAACGAGGCGTTTGCATTCGAGAGAACCTTCATGATCTCGGCGGACCGTGGGCACGGTGTCGACGATCTGCGCCGCTGGCTGGCGGCGGCCTTGCCGAAAGGACGCTGGCTTTATCCCGAGGATCAGATCGCGGACGTGCCGGTGCGCATGATGGCGGCCGAGATGACGCGTGAAAAACTGACGCTGCGCCTGCATCAGGAACTGCCTTATCATCTGAGCGTCGAAACCGAGAATTGGGAAGACCGCGCGGACGGCACGACCCGGATCGATCAAGTGATTTACGTCACCCGCGCAAGGCACAAAGGCATCGCCTTGGGTAAAAAGGGTAAAACGATCAAAGCCGTCGGTCAGGCCGCCCGGACCGAGATCGGAAGGCTTCTGGGCCGCCCCGTACATCTGTTCTTGCGGGTGAAAGTGCGCGAGGACCTGCTTGAACGGGCAGATCCTTTCTCCGAGACGGGGCTTGATCGCAAAGACCCGGGCGCATGATACGATTGACGGCGCATTTCTGGGTACAGGCGTATTTGGCCCGCCTGCGGCTGGACGGCATTCCCGCCTTCGTCGTCGCGAAAGGGGAGCCAACGGCCGGCGCGGTCTTGGTGAAATTGAACATGCTGAATGGATCGGCCCGCTGCTATCAGCGATCGTTCGATCCGTCGCGCGGACGACGTATTTGGATGACGCTGGCCGAGGGCAAGGAAGACGATGTGGACGCGTCCTTGCATCGGCAGCGGGAAATCGATCCCGACCTCTGGATCATCGAGGTCGAGGATCGCCGTGGACGGCATTTTTTGCACGAACCGGGCTTCGAGGACTGATCTGCCATGTCGATATGGAAAATATCCGTGGCGCCCGCGGCGGCTCGCACCCCGGCGGGATAGGCGGTCGGGATGGAATGGCGCGATCAGGGGGTGGTTCTTTCGCTTCGTCCGCATGGCGAACATGCCGCGATCGTCGAGGTGTTCACGGCCGAACACGGCCGTCACGCCGGTGTGGTACGCGGCGGGGTCTCGCGCAAGATCGCCCCTTTCCTGCAGCCCGGCACCCAACTGGAGGTGACCTGGCGGGCCCGCCTCGAAGATCACATCGGCGGTTTTGCGGTGGAGCCATTGCGATCGCGGGCAGGCGTTCTGGGGGACCGGCGCGCGCTTGCCGGTCTGAATGCGATTTGCGCGCTGTTGCGGTTCTGTCTCCCTGAACGCGCGGCTCACCGGACGCTCTACGAAGCTTCGCAGATGCTTCTGGATGCCCTGGAGATGGATGAGGACTGGCCGTTTCACTATCTGAGTTGGGAGGTGACGCTGCTCGAAGAGATGGGCTTCGGTTTGGATTTGTCCCAATGCGCCGTGACCGGTCAGGCCGAAGGACTGATCTATGTTTCGCCCAATTCGGGCCGTGCGGTCAGCCGGGACGGCGCGGGACGATGGGCCGACCGGTTGCTGCCGTTTCCGCCATGTCTGGTGGGACGCCATCCCGCGGGCCTGTCGGACATTCTGTCCGCGCTGAGAACGACGGGACATTTTCTGGCCCATCGGATGGCTCCGGAATTGGGCACCCGCCCCCTCCCGCGCGCCCGGCGCAGATTGATCGATGCGTTGTCGCGCGACGGGGCGGGAACATCGGCCCTCGACCCGGATGCCATATAGGTCCCGAAATGGCTCCGACACTCTCCGGTCGTCGCCGGAGGCGACCGCCGGTCCGCCGCCCGGTGCCTCATGGCCGTTCAGGATCGAGCGCCACGGCGCGCCGGACACTCTCCCGTTCACGCGGGTGCGGCTCGAACTCGAATGGCATCCACGAATTCCCGGTGCATGGCCCAGGACCATTGCGGCCCACATCAAGCATCCGCTATAAGCGTGAAAACAAAATCTGGTGCACATGCACGCAGGCAAAGGGTTCATGACCGACATCCCCCCCCCCCCACCAGAGACGGCCGGCGAAGACCATCCCCAACGGCCTCATCGCGACACGCCAAGCATCGACATTTCGGAAGAGATGCGCGCATCCTATTTGGATTACGCGATGTCGGTCATCGTCAGCCGTGCCATTCCCGATCTGAGGGACGGGTTGAAACCGGTACATCGTCGCATTCTTTACGCCATGCACGAGACCGGCAACACCCATGACAAAGCCTATCGTAAATCCGCCCGGCCGGTCGGCGACGTCATGGGTAAGTATCATCCCCATGGCGACAGCGCGATCTATGACGCGCTGGTGCGCATGGCGCAGGATTTCTCGATGTCGCTTCCCCTGTTGGACGGACAGGGCAATTTCGGCTCCATGGACGGGGACAATCCGGCAGCCATGCGCTATACCGAGGTACGCATGGACCGGTCGGCGGCGTTCCTGCTGGCCGATATCGACAAGGACACCGTCGATTTCCAGGACAACTATGACGGCAAGGATCGGGAACCGACGGTTCTGCCGGCGCGTTTGCCCAATATGCTGGTCAATGGCGCGGGTGGCATCGCGGTGGGCATGGCCACCAACATTCCGCCGCACAATCTGGGTGAAGTGATCGATGCGACGCTGGCATTGATCGACGATTCCGACTTGAGCTCCAAGGACCTGGTCGAATACGTGCCCGGTCCCGACTTTCCCACCGGCGGCGTTATGCTGGGCCGGTCCGGGGCGCTGAAGGCGTATCTTGAAGGGCGCGGCAGCGTCATCATTCGCGCCAAGACGCATCTTGAGGAATTACGCAAAGACCGCGGCGCGATCATCGTCGACGAGATCCCTTATCAGGTGAACAAGGCCGCAATGATCGAGAAGATCGCCGAGCAGGTGCGCGAGAAGAAGATCGAAGGCATCAGTCACGTTCAGGACGAATCCGACAGAAACGGGGTACGCGTGGTGATCGAGTTGAAGCGCGACGCGACCGCCGAAGTGGTTCTGAATCAGCTTTATCGGTTCACGCCGATGCAGACGGCATTCGGCTGTAACATGCTGGCGCTGAACGGCGGACGGCCCGAACAGCTGACACTGCGCCGTTTTCTGAAGGCTTTCATCGACTTCCGGGAAGACGTGGTCGCACGACGCACGGCATATGAATTGCGCAAGGCACGTGAGAGATCGCACATCCTTTGCGGCTTGGCCGTTGCGGTCACCAATGTGGACGAGGTCGTCGCCACGATTCGGCGGTCGGCCGATGCGAGTGCCGCGAGGACCAGTCTGATGCGCCGGCGTTGGCCCGCACAGGATATTGCGGAATACATTCGGCTGATCGACGATCCGACTCATAAAATGAACGAGGACGCCACCTATTGCCTGTCCGACACCCAAGCCCGCGCCATTTTGGAGCTGCGGCTGCAGCGCCTGACCCAAATCGGCGTCAAGGAAGTGACCGGTGAATTGCGGGAACTGGCGGCGGGAATCAAGGAATATCTGGACATTCTGGCGAGTCGCCCGCGGATCATGAGCATCATCACCGATGAGTTGCGCGAGGTGAAGGAACAATTCGCCACCCCTCGCCGAACCGAGATCGTCGACTGGTCGGGCGACGTGGACGATGAAAACCTGATCGAGCCGGAAGACATGGTCGTGACCGTCACCCAGTCGGGTTACATCAAGCGCACGCCGCTGACCGATTTTCGCGCCCAGCGGCGCGGCGGCAAGGGATTGAGCGGCATGCAGACCAAGGAAGAGGACGTGGTCACCACCCTCTTCGTGGCGAACACGCATGACCAGCTTTTGTTTTTCACCACCGATGGAATGGTCTACAAGTTGAAGACTTGGCGTCTGCCTCTGGGCGGGCGCACGTCGAAAGGCAAAGCCATTGTCAACATCCTGCCGATCCCGCCGGGAGTCAGCGTGGCGGCAATCATGCCGGTTGACAGGGACGAAAAGGATTGGGGCGATTTGCAGATCGTTTTCGCGACGACGGCAGGCGACGTGCGGCGCAACGCGTTGAGCGACTTCACCAACGTCAAATCCAACGGCAAAATCGCCATGAAATTGCCCGGAGGGGTCGAGATGGTGAACGCCCGCATCGCGTCCAAGGAGGATGATATGATGCTGGTTACCGCCCTTGGCCGCGCGATCCGCTTCCGCACGACCGATATCCGCGTCTTCAAGGGGCGCGATTCGACCGGCGTGCGCGGGATCAGACTGACCAACGGCGACAGGGTCGTGTCCATGGCCGTGATCCGCCATTTCGAGGCGACGCCGGAAGAACGCGCCGCTTATCTCAAGATGCGCCGGGCCGTGGCGGGCATCACCGAGGAAGCGGAGGTTGACGACGAAGAGGCCCAGGTCGAGGTCGGCCGGCTGGGGCAGGATCGCTACGCCGAGATGTCGGCGGCCGAGGAACTGATTCTGACGATCACCGCGGGCGGATCGGGGAAACTCAGCTCGAGCCACGATTATCCGGTGCGGGGACGTGGCGGGCAAGGGGTGACGGCCATGGACAAGGCGATGCGCGGCGGCAATCTCGTGGCCTGTTTTCCCGTCGAGATCGATGATCAGATCATGTTGGCGACGTCGACCGGTCAGTCGATACGCTGCCCCGTCGAAGGCATCAGTTTTCGTTCACGCGGGGTAGGCGGTGTACGGGTCTTCGACACCTCCAAAGACGAGGAAGTGGTCAGCGTCGCGTGGATTGCGGATCAGAGCGGGGAGGAAACGCCGCAGACCTGAATTTCGCCGCAGGCGCAGCGGCCCATTTCGAACGGCCCGGCCCGATCCCTTGCACGTATGAGCGGCTTTCCGGACCGGTCCCCTG
>JBCCVK010000139.1:0-6581 GCA_039195495.1 Pseudomonadota bacterium | reverse complement strand
CGAAAATGCCCAAGATGAAGACCAAATCGAGCACGAAGAAGCGCTTCAAGATCACTGCGACCGGCAAGGTGATCTCGGCCCAGGCCGGCAAGCGGCACGGCATGATCAAGCGAAGCAAGAAATTCGTCCGCAATGCCCGCGGCACTGCGGTGTTGAGCGACGCCGACGCGAAAATCGTCAAGCTTTACATGCCTTACGACCGTTAAGGAGAGCGAATCATGCCGAGAGTCACCAGCGGCAAAGTCACCCATGCGCGCCACAAGAAGGTCGTCAAGGCCGCCAAGGGCTATTACGCGCGCCGCAAGAACGTCTTCAAAACCGCCGTCCAGGCCGTCGACAAGGCGAACCAATACGCCACCCGCGACCGCAAGCAACGCAAACGAAACTTCCGCGCCTTGTGGATCCAGCGAATCAACGCGGCCGTTCGCAGCCATGACGCGACACTGACGTATTCGCGTTTCATCAATGGTCTGTCGTTGGCGGGCATCGAAGTGGATCGCAAAGTCCTGGCCGATCTGGCTGTCTACGAGCCTCAAGCATTCGGCGCCATCGTGTCTCGGGCCAAAGCCGCGCTGGCGTCCTAGGCCGGATCCGATCTCCGGGGAAACCGCGCGACGGAATTCCGCCTTTTCCCGGCTTGCCATCGTCCTGCGTGCCCTTTGCGCATTTCATGCCTGGAGATATCCATGACGGCCGATGCGAAGGGGACTTGCATTTCCATCGCGTGCTGAGTAACCGGGCGCTGACGGAATCTGGCGACCCGATGAACGACTTGCGCGAAAAATACCTAACCGCCATCGCCGCTGCGGCCGATATGGCGACGCTGGAGGATTTGCGCCTCCGGACCGTCGGCAAAAAAGGTGAGATCAGTTCGAAAATGCGTGAACTGGGCGGGATGGCACCGGAAGAGCGCCGCGTGGCAGGTCCCGCGCTCAACGCGCTGAAAGACGAAATCAGCAGCGCGCTGGCCGCCAAGAAAATCGCGCTGGACGAGGCGGCGCTGGACGAACGTCTGCGCACGGAATGGCTGGACGTGACCCTGCCCGCGCGAACGCGCCGGCAGGGTACGCTTCACCCGGTTAGCCGGGTGACCGAGGAAGTCGTCGAAATTTTCGCCGATATGGGTTTTGCCGTGGCCGAAGGTCCGCAGATCGAAACCGATTGGTACAATTTTGATGCGTTGAACATTCCCGACCACCATCCGGCACGTGCCGAGATGGATACATTTTACATGGCACGCGCCGAAGGTGACAATCGCCCGCCTCATGTGCTGCGCACACATACCAGTCCCGTCCAGATCCGGACCATGGAGGCCGCAAACGCGCCATTGCGCGTGATCTGCCCCGGCCGTGTCTATCGCGCCGATTACGATCGGACCCATACGCCGATGTTTCACCAAGTCGAAGGGCTCGCCATCGACCGTGACATCAGCATGGCCAATCTCAAATGGGTACTGGAAGAGTTCGTTCGCGTGTTCTTCGACGTCGACGATATCGCATTGCGCTTCCGCGCCAGTTATTTCCCCTTCACCGAACCATCGGCCGAGATCGATATCCGCTGCTCATGGGAGGGCGGTCAGTTGAAAGTGGGCACAGGCAAGGACTGGCTGGAAATCCTGGGCTCGGGCATGGTGCATCCCAAGGTCCTGCAAGCGGCCGGAATAGAGCCCGACCAGTGGCAGGGCTTTGCCTTCGGCATGGGAATCGATCGGATCGCGATGCTTAAATACGGCATCCCGGATCTGCGCGCCTTCTTCGAAAGCGACTTGCGCTGGCTGCGTCATTACGGTTTCGCCGCCCTCGAAGAACCGGCCTCCTCCCGCACGGGGGTGTCGCGCTCGTTCGGGACTTCCCGGCGCGACAATCCGATTTGACGGTGATCGGGGCGCGCACCGAAAGGGTGGCTCGGACGAACGCGCGGACGGATCGAATCCGGTGGGATCGGATCGCGCAAGGGACCGTATTGCCGCGCAGAAACGGCCGACGCTCTTGCCGGATACGGGCAAGTTTGGTCCGGGGCCTCGAACGTGGCGGGGAAAATGGCACCTATCCGCGATGAAGCCGCTTCTGGCATCGCGTCGGTTCGAACGGCGTGCCGGGCACCGCAGGCCCCTTCCGCATCCGCTTCCTTTTCATTAAGAGAGCCCTGACCAATCCCATACGAGGGACGCGCGCGATGAAATTCACATTGTCCTGGCTGAAACGGCATCTGAAAACCACGGCAACGCTGGACGAGATCACCTATGCACTGACCGATCTGGGGCTGGAAGTCGAAGGGATCGACAATCCTGTTGATCGTCTGAAGGAATTCACCGTCGGACATGTGAAAAAGGTCGAAAAGCATTCCGATGCGGACAGGCTGAACGTCTGTATGGTCGAAACGGGCGAAGGCGACAAGCAGATCATCTGTGGAGCGCCGAACGTCCGCGCAGGCATGCGCGTCGTCGTGGCCCAGCCGGGCATGTATGTTCCCGGCATCGATACAACCATTCGGGCGAGTAGGATCCGCGGAATCGAAAGCCATGGCATGATGTGCTCGGAACGCGAGATGGAACTCAGTGACGCGCATGACGGCATCATCGAGTTGCCCGGCACCGCCGAGGTGGGAATGCGGTTCGTCGACTGGCTGAGCGAAAACGACCCGGCCAGGGTCGATCCCGTGATCAAGATCGCCATCACGCCCGACCGGCCCGACGCGCTGGGCGTCGCCGGTATCGCCCGCGATCTGGCGGCGCGGGGCCTGGGTCGGATGATTTCGGAAGATGTGGCACCGGTGGCAGGCGATTTCCCTTCGCCGATAAAGGTGACGATTGACGCGAACGTTCGGCAAAAAGGCTGCCCGATCTTCTGCGGCCGTTTCATCCGCGGGGTGAAGAATGGCCCGTCGCCCGCCTGGCTGCAGCAGTCGCTGAGAGCGATCGGACTGCGACCGATCTCGGCCTTGGTCGATATAACCAATTTTTATGCTTATGACCGTAACCGTCCGCTGCACGTCTTCGATGCCGACAAGGTAAAAGGTGATCTGCGGGTACATTTCGCCAAAGGGGGAGAGCGGATCGAGTCGCTGGACGAAAAGGTCCATGTCCTTGCGTCGGACATGATGGCGATCTCGGATGAAGCCGGGCCGCAAGCCATCGCCGGCATCATGGGCGGCGCCGGGACCGGCTGCACCGAACAGACGGTGAATGTCTTTCTTGAATCCGCCTATTGGGATCCGGTGACGATCGCCCGCACGGGGCGCGGATTGAAAATCAACTCCGATGCAGGATACCGGTTCGAACGCGGAGTGGACCCAGCCTGGACCCGATCCGGCATCGATCATGCCACGAAGATGATTCTAGAGCTGTGCGGAGGAGAAGCCTCGGAAATCGTAATCGCCGGCGCGGTGCCGGATACGTCGCGCGTCTACCGTTTCGACACCGCTCGGGTTCAATCGCTGGTGGGCATGAGGATCGACGCGGACGCGCAGCGCCGGATTCTGACCGCACTGGGCTTCCGGCTGGAGGGTGAGATGGTCCATGCGCCAAGCTGGCGGCCGGATATCACGAACGCCGTCGACCTGGTGGAAGAGGTAGTCCGTGTCGCGTCGCTGACCAAGCTGCAAAGCGCGCCCCTCTCCCGTATGGGCACCGGCGCATCCAAACCGATCTCGACGCCGATGCAGCGCCGCGAACGCGTCGCGCGGCGGATGGCGGCCACGTTGGGCTACCACGAATGCATCACCTACTCGTTCATCGATGAAAACGACGCGATGCTGTTTGGCGGTGGCGACGATGCGACCCGGTTGGAGAATCCGCTTTCCGGCGACATGAGCCATATGCGACCGGCTCTGCTGCCGGGATTGTTGCGGGCGGCGGCGCGCAACCAGGCGCGTGGCTTCATGGACATGGCCCTGTTCGAGATAGGTCCGGTCTTTCATGGCGGCACCCCGGGCGAACAGGGCTTGGTGATCAGCGGTCTGCTGATCGGCCATACCGGCCCCAAGGATGCGCATGGAGCGCGGCGGCCCGTGGATGTGTTCGATGTGAAAGCGGATGCCGAGGCGCTGCTCGCAGCGCTCGGAGCACCCGCCAGAACCCAGATCCTGCGCCGCGCGCGTGAATGGTGGCATCCGGGCCGTCACGGAACGATTTGTCTGGGTCCGGGAAAGGTGCTTGCCGTCTTCGGGGAATTGCACCCGAAGGTCCTGACGACGACAGATGTGAAGGGACCGGTGATGGCTTTCACCCTTTGGCCCGCGGCGGTGCCATTCGCGAAGGCCGGAACCACCCTGCGTCCGGCGTTGAGGATCAGCGATCTGCAAGCGGTGGAGCGTGATTTTGCCTTCGTCGTGGATGCGGGTGTCGAGGCGACGACCTTGGTCAGGGCGGCCGCAAGCGCCGACAAGGCACTGATCGACGATGTGCGGGTTTTCGACGAACTCATCGGCGGCATTGTGGGCGAGAACAAAAAATCACTGGCAATTGCCGTGCGGCTGCAACCTTATGACAAGACCCTCACCGAGGATGAAATCGAAGCGGTCAGTGACAAGATCATCGAAAAGGTCACCGGAACCACTGGCGGCACGCTAAGACGTTAAGGAAAGACCTCCACCGCTCTCATCATGCTGCCCCGCTCCACCTCTAAGCGACGGCGGAATGGGCGAAAGACATTCCAGCGAATGATGTCTTTGCACCTTTCGTCCCAAACGGGTTTCCGAAAGCGGTCGGGGTTCTCCACCACAAAGAAGGATTACCCTGTCGCAGCCCGAAACCTTGCGGGGCCGGTTCCAGGGGCATAATCTGAAGGTGTCGCGGGGCAAGCGGAATGCAGACATGAAGCGGGACGATGATCGGTTGCGCACGCTGATGTTCGAGATCGAAGCGCATGAAGACCCGCTTTACGTCTTTTCCCTGAGTTTCGATAGTGATCGCTCCGAGCGCGAAACCTACTATCATCTGCGGCTTTTGTGTGACGCGGGATTTCTGGAGGAGACCGGAGAGACCGGTGGCGAGTTCCGGATGACCAACCAGGGGCACGATTTTCTCGCCTCGGTCCGCGACGACACCGTCTGGAGGAAGACGAGAACGGCCGCGGCGCATCTCTCGGGCGCAAGTCTGGGGATTCTGCACGATATCGCGGTCGGCTACGTGCGTCAGAAACTGCGTGAGCTCGGCGTGCCCATCGATTGAGCGAAAAACGTCCCGACGCTCAATCCGTCAATGGCGTGCCGAACAGAAGGGCATCCCGACGCGGGTCTATTCGGGATATCAGATCGCTTCGGGGGAAATCGGATCGAGGCAGGCCGCGCGGCGATCAATGATCCCACCCCGCCGCGTCGGGGCATGTAAAGCGAAGGGGGATCGGGGCCTTCTTTTCCACGCTGCGGCCCGGACCTGCAGCCGGACGAAACGGTTTCCCCCAGGCGCAAGACCCATGTCGGGCCGAGCGTCACCGGCATATTCCGTCGCAAAAATCATCAAGGCCCTTACGCCGTCTTCTCTGCCCGCCTCCGCAGTTTTTTCAACACCCGCCCGTTCTTGGGACAGCCCATCACCACATAGGATGCGATCGAATTGACCTGGAGCGATACGACCGATACCTCGGTAGGGAAATGCGTCCACGCGCAACGGATATGCCCTGGTACCGGGATGTCATGACATCCGCCCATCTCGTCCGCGCGGGACATGGAGCGCTCACCCCCCTGGCCGTGATCCGGAAAATCCCGCCTTTTCAGTGCGGGCGCCGTCGTTGCTTCACCTATCGCACCTCAGTGCTTGCAATATTTTTTCATTCATGACATCGGTCCTCATTACTAATTGCGGCACTCGATGTATCTCGTACAGTTCGGCAAGTGAATTGCACATATATGCCTAACGCTTTATCCCATGACCTATGATCTGCTCGTCGCGCTCGTGTCTTTCGCCTTCGTCACCACGATCACCCCAGGGCCAAACAATCTGATGCTGATGGCTTCCGGGGCCAATTTCGGCTTCTGGCGCACGATTCCCCACATGCTGGGTGTCGGGCTGGGCTTCACCTTTATGGTGGCGCTTGTCGGCGTGGGACTGATGCAAGTCTTCGACGCTTATCCAGTCAGCCACACCTTGCTCAGAATCCTCAGCGTCGCCTATCTTTTCTATCTGGCCTGGAAAATCGCCAATGCCGGAGCGCCGGAAGCCCACGAGAGCGCCGGCAAGCCGATAACCTTTCTGCAGGCCGCGGCATTCCAGTGGGTCAACCCGAAAGCCTGGGCCATGGCCCTGGCCGCAATCAGCGCCTATGCCCCGGACCGGACCCCGGCCAGCATCGCCTGGGTGACCATTGTCTTCGCTCTGGTGAATCTGCCCACGGTCACGACATGGACGGTGGTGGGGCAGCAAATCCGCCACCTTCTGGGTTCCCCCCGCAGCCTGCGGCTTTTTAATTGGAGCATGGCGGCGTTGCTGGTGTCCTCCCTCATCTGGCTGCTCGTGTCCTGATCCAGGCACGAGATTTCCGGACCGACCAGCCGCATCACCGGCGGGCTGCGGCATGCGCCGCCCTCGGTTTCAGCTGTCGCCACACCCCGCCGTAAGCGCGAAGATCAGGATTTCAAAATGG
>JBCCVK010000138.1:0-6589 GCA_039195495.1 Pseudomonadota bacterium | reverse complement strand
TGGCGCCGCGGCGATTGCCGCAGCGCCTGTCTTTCCGCCGTCGGCCGCACAGGCGCGGTGACCAGAGCGCCCCGCGCCGGTCCTTGCGGCAGGCGGCGCGGACGGGGGGCGATCTTTTCGATCTGCCCCGCACGGAGCGCAAACGCCGTCAGCGCCGGATCGTTTGCCTGATCGACGTGTCGGGGTCGATGAAGGATCGCTCCGACCGGTTGCTGGAATTCGCCCATGCCTTGATGCAGGTCGGCACCCATGTGGAGGTGTTCACGCTGGGCACGCGGCTGACCCGGATCACCCGCGGCCTTGCCCCGCGCGACCGGCCCGCCGCGCTGATGCGGGTGGCGCGGCAGGTGGCCGATCTCGATGGCGGCACCCGTATCGGCGAGGCGCTGCGGGCCTTCCTGTCGGTGCCGCGCTATGCGGGTTTTGCCCGGGGGGCGCTGGTGCTCGTGCTCTCGGACGGGCTGGAGCGGGGCGATCCGGCGGCGATGATCGACGCCACCGCGCGCCTGTCGCGCCGGGCCTGGCGGCTGCACTGGCTGACGCCGCTTGCCGCGGATCCCGATTACCGGCCGGTCACCGCGGCCATGCGGGGCATCCTGCCCTGGCTCGACGATCTGGCCGACGGCGCCCGCATCCCGGCGATCTGTTCTCATGTTCTCAACCTTGCGAGGACCGCATGATCGACGCCCATCATCATATCTGGCGGCAGGCCGATCTGCCCTGGCTGCTGGGTCCCGAACGGCCGCGCATCTTCGGCCCCTACGCGCCGATCAAGCGCGACTATCCGATCGAGGAATATCTGGCCGACATCGCCGGCGCCGGGATCACCGGATCGGTCTATGTGCAGGCCAACTGGGCGCCCAACTGGGCGGTCGACGAAGCCCGCTGGGTCGCGGCGGAAGCCGCGCGCACCGGCTGGCCGATGGCCATCGTCGCCTTTGCCGACATGACCCGGCGCGACTGCGGCGGGACGTTGAGGAAACTGAGCGACATTCCCGGCGTGGTGGGTATCCGGCATCAGTTTCACTGGCACCAGACCCCGCTCTACCGCTTTGCGCCCCACGCCCATCTCTGCGACGACCCGCAAGTGCAACGGAACGTCGCGCGGTTGGCCGAGTTCGGCTTCGGTTTCGACCTGCAGGTCTTCGCGCCGCAGATGCCCGGCGCCGTCAGGCTGGCCAGGGCCTGCCCCGACGTCACCTTCATATTGCAGCACGCCGGCATGCTGCAGGACGTCTCCAAGGCCGGCCGCAAAGCCTGGCTCGATGGCATGAAGGCCCTTGCCGGCTGTCCCAACGTGGTCTGCAAGCTCTCCGGTCTCGGCACGTTCGTCCGCAGATGCGACCCGGATCACATCGCCGATCAGGTCAGGACCGCGCTCAGGCTCTTCGGGCCGGAGCGATGCCTTTACGGCTCCAATTACCCGATCGAAAAGCTCTGGACATCCTATGCCGATCTTTGGGCCGCCTTCCGCAAGGCCGTGCCCAAGATCCATCACATATCCGTTTTTTCCGAAACCGCAGCCCGGATCTACCGGCTGAACAGACAACCGAAGGAGTGATCTGATGGCTCTTCAAATTCACGTTCTGGATTACGGCGACATCGAACTCGAGACCTCGTTTCTCGTGCTTGGCCATGAATGCGGCCGCACGCGCCGGGTGCCGGTCTATGGCTTCCTGATCACCGGGGGGCGGTATCCGGTGCTGGTGGACACGGGCTACCGCGACAATGCGATCATGGAAAGCCTCGGCATGCGGGGGTTGCAGTTCCATGACAACATGATCGAAAACCAGTTGGCCAGGCATGGGCTGAAGCCGGGCGATATCCGCTACGTCCTGCACACGCATCTGCATATCGACCATGCGGGCAAGGATGATCTTTTCCCGATGAACACGACGGTCGTGATCAATCGCCGCGAGATGGAATTCTCGGTCTCCGGCATCATGTATCCGCAATATCCCAAACCCGACATCCTGCATCTGGTGGAACGCATCTATGAGCCGGAGGCGATGCGGTTCCTCGACCTGGAAATCACCGGCGCGGAAGAGATCGTCCCCGGCGTCTGGTGCGAGCCCGCCGGCGCGCATACCGAAGGGTCGATGAACGTGATCGTTGAGACGGCCGAGGGGCTCGCCTGCATCTGCGGCGACGTGATCTACGACTTCAACGATCAGATCGTGAATCACGTCAGGGTCAACAACCACATGGAGCCGCAGGTGACCGGCAATCATGCGGGTTCCAAGCGCGGCGAGAAGGGCGCGGTCAAGAAACTGCTGCAGAACTACACCTTCCTGCTGCCGGTGCATGACCGCCCGGCCAGGATCGAGCATGCGCAGGTCGTAGGCCGGCTCGGCATGCAGGTGCCCGGACCGTTGACCGAGACGCTGCCGCAGCGCGACTGGTTCCCGATGTAGGTCGCGCCGATGGTACGGGTCCTATGGTTCGAGGATGACGGGATCGTGCCCAACAATCCCGCCCTGCCGGCGGTGATCGTGCCCGGCGCCATCGCGCCCGTCGCGGCGCGGGTACAAGAGGCGCTGCGCCGCAACGGCTGGCGCGGGATCTGGACCTGGACCGTTTTCGACTATCACCACTATCATCCGGACGGGCACGAGGCGCTGGTCTGCCTCACGGGTTGGGCGGATGTCCGCCTGGGCGGGACCGAGGGTGAGACGGTGCGCCTGTCGCCGGGGGATCTGTGCGTGCTGCCGGCCGGAACGGGGCATTGCCGGGAACGCGCCAGCCCGGATTTCCAGGTCATGGGGGCGTATCCGGCCGGGACCCGCCAGGTCGAGATTCGGCGCGCGACCGAAGAAAACCATCGGGGAACGCCCAATCGCATCTCGGCGGTGCCCGTGCCGGGGACCTGTCCGGTCTTCGGAACCGACGGTCCGGTGATGCGGCACTGGGTTCGACGACATTGAAGGGGGAATGATGGGGCATATCGCAGTGGACCGGCGCTTCGGCGCGATCATCGAAGAGCATGAACCGGTGCGCCAGATCGGCACCGGATACATCTTTACCGAAGGGCCTTTGTGGCATCCGGTCGAGCAGACCCTGATCTTTTCCGACATGCCCGGCGACGTGCGGCGCAGATACGTGCCGGGGCAGGGGGTGCGGGAGATCGCGCGGCCCTCCAACAAGGGCAACGGCATGACATATGATGCCGACCTGAACCTGCTCGTCTGCGAACACGCGACGTCCTCCGTCGTCCGGCTCCGGCCCGACGGCCTGCGCGAGGTGCTGGCCACCCATTTCGAGGGGCGCGAGCTCAACTCGCCCAACGACATCGTCGTGCGTCGCGACGGCGCGATTTTTTTCACCGACCCCACCTATGGACGCATGGAGCATTTCGGCGTTCCGCGCCCGACCCGGATGGGCTTTCAAGGCGTCTACATGCTGCCCCCCGGCCACGTGCCGGGCCAGGAGCCGGTCCTGGTCTCCGACCGCTATACGTTCACCCAGCCGAACGGCCTGTGCCTGAGCCCGTGCGAAAGGTTCATCTGGGTCAACGATACCGAACAGGCCAATATCCGCATGTTCGACATCGGCGCCGACGGGATGTTGCGCAACGGGCGTATCTTCGCCGGCGGCATCAAGGAGCCGCTGCGCAGGGGCGTGCCGGACGGCATGAAGGCGGACGAGAACGGCAATGTCTTCGTCACCGCGCCCGGCGGGATCTGGGTCTACGACTTCCACGGGATCAAGCTGGGCGAGATCATCCTGCCCGGGATGGCGGCGAACCTGCATTGGGGCGACGGCGATTGGGGCACGTTGTACATATGCGCCGAAATCTCCCTGTATTCGGTCCGCACCAGGACCCGGGGCCGGGCGGAGGCGTTCATGACCCCCAGGGCGCCTGCCGCGCCGCGGGCCCGCCCGCGTCCCGCGGACCCGTCCCCCGCGCTGCGGCTCGAGGACCGGATCGGTCGCCTCGATGGCGCGCGCACGGCGCTGATCCTGCAGGATCTGCAAAATGACGTCATGATCGATGGCGGCGCCTTCGCCGGCACGGGCAGCCCGGCCCATGCCCGCGCCCAGGACGTGATCGCCAACGCCCGGCGCCTGGCGGCGGCGGCGCGCATCAGGGGGGTGATGGTCATCCATGTCTGGATGATTCTCGAACCCGGCCATCCCCATCTTGCGCAGCACGCGGCCTTGATGCAGGGCCTGAAGGACGAGAACGCCCTGGTGCGCGGCACCTGGGGGGCCGAGCCCGCACCGGGTCTGGAACCGCAGCCGGGCGATCTGGTGGTGGAGAAGATGTCGATGAGCGCCTGGGAGACGTCGCGCCTCGAAAGCTATCTTCGCCACGGGCAGCGCGATACGATCGTGAATTGCGGGGCTTGGACCAATATGAGCGTCGAGCACACGGCGCGGACCGGTGCCGACAAGGGGTTTCACGTGATCGTGCCCGAGGATGCCTGTTCGACCATGAACGACGACTGGCACCGGGCCTCGATCAACTACGCCATGCAGAACGTGGCCACGGTCACCCGCACCGATGCGGTCATCGCGGCCCTGGGATGAAGATCATGAAACACGTCGCCGTCATCACCGGAGGGGCGCAGGGGATCGGCCTGGCCTGCGCGAGAGAACTGCGCGAACGCGGAAGCCGCATCGCCTTGTGGGACACCGATCCGGCGGCCCTGGCCCGGGCCAGGGCGCGGTTGGGCGATGTCGCCACCCATGAGGTGGACATATCGGACTGGGCCGCCGTCGCGGCGGCGGCCGAGGCCACCGAGGCCGCGCTCGGCGGGATCACGCAGATGGTCAACTCCGCGGGGATCGCCGGACCCAACGCGGTGGTGGAAGAATATCCGCTGGACGATTGGTCCCGGATCGTCGCGGTCAACCTCACCGGTTCGTTTCACATGCTACGCGCCATCTTGCCGGGCATGAAGGCCCGCGGCTATGGCCGCGTGGTGCTCATCGCCTCGGTCGCCGGCAAGGAGGGCAATCCGAACGCGTCGGCCTATTCCGCCGCCAAGGCCGGCGTCATCGGGCTCACGAAATCGGCCGGCAAGGAATGCGCGCATCTGGATATCGCGGTCAATTGCGTCACGCCCGCCGCCGCCAGAACCCGCATATTCGACCAGATGAGCCGGGAGCATATCGATTACATGCTCTCAAAGATCCCGCGTGGACGGTTTCTTCTGGTGGAAGAGGCCGCCAGCATGATCGGCTGGCTCTGTTCGAAAGAAAACGCCTTCGCCACCGGCGCCACCTTCGATCTGTCCGGTGGACGGGCGACCTACTGACCTCGGGGAGCGACACGTATGAAGACCATCAAGGGCCCCGCGCTGTTTCTGGCGCAGTTCACCGGCGAGCGAACACCATTCAGTTCCTGGGACGCGATCACCAAATGGGCGGCCGATTGCGGTTATGCGGGCGTGCAGGTGCCCAGTTGGGACAGCCGCCTGATCGATCTGGAAAAGGCCGCGTCCTCGCGCAGCTACGCCGAGGAGTTCCTGGGCATCGCGCGCCGGAACGGCGTCGAGGTCACCGAGCTTTCCGCCCATCTGCAAGGTCAGCTCGTGGCCGTGCATCCCGCATATGACGTGGCTTTCGATGGCTTCGCCGATCCGGCGGTGCGCGGCAATCCCGGGGCGCGCCAAGCCTGGGCGGTGGAGCAGGTCAGGCGCGTTCTGACCGCCTCGATGAACATGGGCCTCACCGCCATGGCCTCCTTCTCCGGCGCGCTCGCCTGGCCCTTCGTCTATCCCTGGCCGCAGCGGCCCGCGGGGCTCGTCGAGACCGCGTTTGACGAATTGGGCCGGCGCTGGCGGCCGCTTCTCGATCACGCCGAATTTTGCGGGGTCGACGTCTGCTTCGAGATGCATCCGGGCGAGGATTTGCACGACGGCGTATCCTTCGAGATGTTTCTGGAGCGCGTCCGGAACCATCCCCGCGCCAACATGCTCTACGATCCGTCGCACCATGTGCTGCAGTGCCTAGACTATCTCGAACATATCGACATCTACCGGGAGCGTATAAAGATGTTTCACGTCAAGGACGCCGAGTTCAATCCGACCGGCCGTCAAGGCGTCTACGGGGGGTACCGGTCCTGGATGGACCGCGCCGGACGTTTCCGCTCGCTCGGTGACGGGCAGGTGGATTTCACCGCCGTGTTCTCGAAAATGGCCGCCAACGATTTTGATGGCTGGGCCGTCGTCGAGTGGGAATGCTGTCTCAAACATCCCGAGGACGGCGCGCGGGAGGGCGCGCGCTTCGTCGAGGATCGGATCATCCGCGTGACCGAGCGGGCCTTCGACGACTTTGCCGGCGGCGCGGTCGACCGAACGGCGAACCGGCAGATGTTGGGCGTTTAGGATGAGCCGGCACCGCTTTGGCCAGTCCAGCCCGTTCCGCCGCGACGCGACGCGCCAAGGCGACCGGGCCGGGCTGGACTGGCTGCAGGACGAGGCGCCCAAGACGCGAAAACGCCGCCTGGCGCCCGGCGACCCCATTCGGCTCGGCATGGTGGGCGGCGGCAAAGAGGCGTTCATCGGCGCGGTTCACCGCCACGCCAGCCGCCTCGACGGGCGTTATGTTCTGGTCGCCGGCGCGCTATCCTCCACGCCCGAGC